>JBGSBN010000042.1:0-19996 GCA_041730515.1 Methylacidiphilales bacterium
TGCAACATTTACTCCGCATTCCAAACTCCGCACTCCGCACTTCGCACTTCCCTAATGAGTCACCATTATTTTTTTGCTATGTACTATGGTTTCGCCATCTTTAATTATTAATTGGTAATAACCATTTTGTAAGTTAGCTGCATTAAATATAAATCGGTTTAAACCTGCTTTGGCTCTATCGGTCAATAATAAAGTTTCTTTGCCTTGCATATCTATCAACACAAAGTTAAGCACCGTTTTTTGCTCCAAGTTAAAGTCAATATTGATGTATTCTTTAGCTGGAATTGGGTAAACGCTCACATTGGAAATAGGTTCATTATTTATGTCTTTGGTATTTAGTTTGGCATCAGCATTTTTACTAATTCCTATCCATGTGCGGTTATCGTTATTTAAACCATAACTGCCATTAAAAAATACTTTTCCTGGCTCGTTATACTTACGCTGAATACCAGTGTAATCGCCCCAACGCTCTACAGAATCGCCAATTAATAAAACATTGCTTTCGCCTGCTTTCATAATGGCAGGAATGGAAGGATTTAAATTTCTATCAACATAAACCAAACTGGTACCCGGAAAAGTGCGTGGCGAAACATGGCTGCAAGTAATCATGGCGCTGTTATCGCCTAATCCATTGCCACAATAAGCTATACTTGGGTAACCAAAATCCATGGTATCTGAACTAATTATTTGCAATTTGGCACTCAAGGCATTTGGTCCCCAATAGTTTTCAATGGTAATTAAATAAAATCCTGCGGCATTGTAACGCGCATCAACTGAGTTGCCCACTAAATAAAATATGCCATTTTCGTACATAGCACTTAGTACACGCGCATCGTTGGTTTGAAGTTTTTTGCCATTTGGCTGAAAAGCATTTGGTTGTAAACCATAATGATTATCGGCTACAACCAATTTTGTTTTTAGCTCAGCCTTGCCCGATTTAATGGTATTGGTAATTTCGTGTACAAAAACGGTATCGTTCCAAAGTTGGTCGGGCCTTACCGAAAATAAATTCATATTGGGTCCATATAATTTGCTTCCGCCTTTTGCCGGGCAAACACTCCAAATAGGTTTGTCGTTGTATTTTATGTTAAAATACACTTTTTGGTTAAGCGAATCACCTTTAAAACCATTGTCTTTGTCCATTTGCCATACATAACTTTCAATAAAACCATTTTTCCAATAAGTATTGTCTTTAAGGCGATTAATGGTTAAAAAAAGTTCGTTTTTAGTAATGGCTATTATTGGGTAATCGCTCCAACTGCTATCGCCAGTAATATTACCCGGAATGGTATAAAAATTCCAATTTTGCGATGGGTCGTTGGTTTGGCTAAAACCTACAATGATGCGTGTATCTCTACTGGTGCTGCCTTGCATAAATACCAAAATAAAACGGTCAGCTTCTGGGTCGTAAATTACACGTGGGTCGTAAGTGCGGTTAAGGTTAGTTATGCCTTTGGCAATAGAAGATAATGTTCTTGATGATAAAACTCTACCAGTATCATTAATTACATTTAAGTTGGTATTTACCACACTACAAATAATGCCTGAATTACTTATTGCAATGTCGTTATCATTAGGCGTACCTTGGGTAATATTGGCCCTAAATCCTTTTAACTGAGTAGGTGGAGTTACAGCTGTTTTACTTAAAGTTTGAGCAGAAGTGCCATTGTATTTTAAAATATTTTCTAAATGTTTTTTATCTAAAGCTTGCTTGTTTAAATTAAATTCAGTGGCAGGTTTTGGCGCAGCCGATTTTAGTAAAATTAGCTTTGGGTCAAAATCTTCATCGTTTACACTCATGTTAACCACCTTGGACAAAGGTGCTTTTATGCTTTTGGTGTCGTAAGTAAGTTGTGCAAACGAGTTGATGTATATTGCTGATAAGCACAATAATGTTAGAATTTTATTTTTCATGATTATAAAAAATTATTTGGCAAGTAACAAAATATAATCAAATTCTTCCTTTTTTAATTCCATAACCGAAAGTCGGCCTTGGCGCACTAAACCAATGTCTTTTAGGTTTTCATCGGCTTTTATTTGCTCCAGGGTAACTGTTTTTTTTAGTTTTTTAAATGGAGCTAAATCTACTACTACCCAGTTTTTATCTTCGGTTGTTGGGTCTTGATAATATTCCTTTACCACTTTGGCTATTCCTACTATTTCTTTACCCTCGTTGCTGTGGTACCAAAGCACCAAATCGCCTTTTTTCATTTCGCGTAAATTATTGCGCGCTTGGTAATTACGTACACCATCCCAAAATGTTTTTCCGTCTTTTTCAAACTGATCCCAACTGTATTTAAAGGGTTCCGATTTTACTAACCAATGTCTCATGTTATTAATTATAGCTATTTAGTTATAATGATAATAGGTAATTACCTTATTTTGTTTTTTATCGAAAGCAATTTCGGTTTGACTCCCTTTACTTTTACTGTAAGCAAAGCCAACACTTGTGGGGTCGGTAGCTATGGCTTCCCAATTTTGTTTTTTCGAAAATTCATCATCAAATTGTCTTTCAGCATGAATGGCAGGCGTTAAAAAGTTTTCAGGTTTAAAAAAATTATCAACCCAAGCACGCATGTAATCGTCTTTTTGAATAAAAGTAGCATACTCGCCTCCGCCATCAAACACGCGTTCCAATACTTTCATTAAAGGAAATTGATCGTGAAAAATGCGCTCGCCTTGGCTATTGGTAATGGTAAAATCAATGGTGGCATAATGATTTTTTTTACCTTTTATAGTTATTTTAAATTCATCAACCGATTCCTCGTTGCTAAATTTGTGTTTAGCGCTGTTTTCTAGAAAATAATCTTTCCTATACAAATTGGTGTCAATGTCGGCTGTATATTTTAAGTTTTTAAAATCTTCACCTTCGTAATCATCCTTATGACTGCGTTTGTTTTCTACTGTTCGTTTGGTACCATTCGATGTTTCGCTCCAATCACTTTCTCCATATCTGTCTACATCAACACTATCGTTATTACAAGCTAAAATTGTAATAAAAATTAAGGCTAAATAAGGCAATCTTGTTTTCATGTTTTATTTAATGGTTATTTGTTTTCAAAAATAAGTTTCCAAATTAAATCCATTTCTTCATCATTTTTACTATTAATAGTCTGTGAATTGATGGGCGTTTCTATTTGAGGTAAAACACCTCTTTCGGCATCATAAATGGGTAGCTGATGCTTAAATTGATAATGCGGAATGCGAATAAAATTTTTAGTAATTGGTAGTTCTAAAAATGGGGTGTTTATAGCATAACAACCTGATTCGGTTCCTGCTGTTTCTTGCCCAATTAATATAGCGCCACATTTATGTTTTAAATAGGCGGCTACAAAACTGGCTGCGCTGAATGAACCATTATCTACCAAACAAAAAATGGCTCCATTAAAGTGGTTATCCTTTTTGATGGCTTTTTTATTATAATCAAAATGGTAATTGTATTGATTATTTGCTTCAGTTCTATTGCCAAACATATCAAGCATAGTTCTAGAGAAGTAATAAATTAGCTTTTGTGTTGCATGTTTTTTATAAGTTAAACCTTGCTTTCCTCTTACAAAGTCATAGCTAAAAGTATCTTTACTTACATACGAAATAAGTTCTGCGGCATCCATTATATTTCCTCCGCCATTGCCACGTAAATCAATAATTAAGTATTTTATTTCTTCGTTTTCAATTTTTTCAAATGCCCTAGCGTATAGCTTACGCGCATTTTCTATTTGAAATCCTTTTATTTTCAAAATAGCAGTTTGACTATCGCCTTCACAAATCCTAAATTCAGCAAATGGCTGATTAAATAGGGTTTTGCTGGGTTTTAATTTAAGTGCAATTTTTTTGGTTTTGGTTTTCGGTTTTTCTTTTACTGCTAAAGTTATTGTATCGCCATTAGGTTTTATACAGCTTAAGGTATAAATGGAATCTTCGCCATAAAATGCATTGTAATACGATGCAAATTGTGATGCACCATAATAGTTTTTCATGCTTATAAGGCCAGCATCGGCACTTTGAATGCTATGTATTTTTTCAATAATAGTGCTAGCATCATTTTGATTAATAGACTTTATTTCCGTGCCTTTTTCTAAGGTGTTATCGTTACTTAAATTTTCGCTAACAATTAGTTTATTATTAGCAATAATTACTTTAAATGGCACACTTTTATGCTTGCGTTTTTCGTAGTTTTTTATTGAATTTAGGCTTGGAATAATTTGAGTGTGGCCACATTTTAAATAGGTTAAATAATGGCGCAATACCAATCTGTACTTGATATCTTGCAAAGGCGTTTGTAGTGCATTTAAAGTTACTGCATATATGCTATCCCAGGTTGGTTTATTGGTGTACCTGTAAAATCCGGGGTGGTTTAACTGTAAATGGGTATGCAAATAGTTAAAATCCTCCATCATTTCAGCAGGTTGGTATATGGTATCGTTTTGGTTTTGAGCTAATAATTTAGTCGAAGTCAGGAACAATAGGCATAAAACTAGGGCTGTAAAACGTTGCATTAATTGTTGTAAAATTGGAATGCAAAATAAATAATTAATAAATATAAAAAAGTGTCTTTTAAAGAATTAGTTAAATTTTACTAGTTTTGTTTCATGCAATCTACCAATCATTTGTTAATGATAAGGCCTGTAGCCTTTACTTTTAATGTTCAAACTGCCAGTAATAATTCTTTTCAAAATCCAAATGTAGCCAATAGCCAAACTCAAACTTTGGCCTTGCAAGAGTTTGATAATTTTGTACAAAAACTAACTGAGGTGGGTGTAAATGTTACGGTAATAAACGATACTTTGGAACCACATACACCCGATTCTATTTTTCCTAATAATTGGATTAGTTTTCATAACAATGGATTGATAGCAGTTTATCCCATGTTTGCCACTAATCGCAGGGTCGAAAGACGTTTTGATGTATTAGATAAATTAGGCGATTTGTTTACATTGGACGAAATTCAAGATTATACTGCATCGGAAAAAGACAATCAGTTTTTAGAAGGAACAGGCAGTATGGTATTGGACCGCGAAAATAAAATTTGTTACGCTTGCCTTTCGCCACGAACCGATAAAAGTTTGTTAGAAAGATTTTGCACAGATTTTGGTTATCGGTTGATTGATTTTATAGCTAACGATGGCAATGGAAGTGCCATTTATCACACCAATGTGGTAATGAGTGTTACCAGTAATTTTATGATAATTTGTACAGAATGTATTCCAAACAAAGCGGAGGTAGCAGCCGTTTTAGCAACTACTAAAAAACAAATTATTGAAATTAGTTTAGCGCAATTGAATCAATTTGCAGGCAATGTGTTAGAAGTATTAGGAACAGATAATAAAAAATATTTGGTAATGAGTGAGCAGGCTTTTAAAGCATATAATCAAAACCAAATTGCTGAAATAGAAAAGCACAATGCCATTTTACAAGCACCTCTTTATACCATAGAAAGCAATGGGGGCGGAAGCGCACGATGCATGATGGCCGAAATATTTTTAACACCTAAAGCTAAATCAGTTGAAGGGAAATAGAATATAGCATAGTGTTAATTTTTACCCATAAAAAAAGCCGTTTTACAATTTTGTAAAACAGCTTTTTATATTTTAAAAGTTTAAAGTGCTAACTAAAAATCTTGTTTAGCTACACCATCTTTTATTGCTTGTAAAGCAGTTTTTTCGCCCATAATAGCAGCCATTTTATTGCCTTTACCATCATGTCCTTTAGCCATGTAACCACCTTTTGCAGTTTTTGAAACTACTGCATCGTGCATTGGTACATTTTTTTCTTTTGTTTTTAGGCAATATGCCTTAATCATTTTTGAAGTATCCATTTTATTATAATTGAACAGCGAATCTAACAAGCTATGTCAAATAAAATAATAAAATATTTAGACAGTTATTCCACCATTGGTGTTTTACGTTGTGAGAAGGCTGTTTTGAGATGGTTAAATTATTTAAAACTAGTTAATTAGCTTATTTGTTTCTAATTGTAAAAATTTTTATAAAAAAATAATCTGTACACTAATAATTACACTTTTTTTAATGGTTTTATAAGTAAAATGCTCTTAATTGAATTTTTTTGCTTTCACCTGCTATATTGCATACTAATTATTAAAATCCATTATTCAATTAGTTTTAAGCATTACCAATAAATGAATAGAAAAAAATTTATAGCTACTTTATCCATTTTAGGAGTTGGTTCTGTGGCCGGTTATTATGGTTTTCAGTTTGCCAAAACCAAAGGCACTCCCGACATTAATTTTTTGGATAACAACAAAGATTTATTGGCCGATTTATGCGAAACCATTATTCCTAAAACCAATACGCCAGGTGCTAAGGAAGCCATGGCACACGAGTTTATAATTTATTCATTAAAACATTCAAAAGAGGAAGCTTTGGTAAATAATTTTATCAATGGTCTTAAAGATGTACAATCATACTCGTTAAGCAAATACGATAAGCCTTTTACACAATTAGCTAAAATTGAGCAAATTGCGGTTGTGGCTCATTTTCAGGAAATTGGCAAAAACTTTAGTGGTGGTTTGGGCAAAGTGCGTAATAAAATTTTAGGCAAATCATTCTTTTCTATTTTAAAAGAAAAAGCAAGCGTAGGTTATTGCACCTCTATGCTTGGCGCAAAGCAAGGTTTGGCATACGAGTATGTTCCTACTCGTTTTATAGGCTGTATCGAATTATTACCGGGACAAAAATCGTGGGCTACTAAATAACAAAACACATGAGCGATTCATTAAACGTAAACTTAAATATAAAAGCTGAGGCACAAATTACTTACGATGCCATAGTTGTTGGAAGCGGAATTACAGGCGGATTGGCTGCTAAAGAATTATGCGAAAAAGGTTTGAAAACTTTGGTTTTGGAGCGTGGCCGCAATGTAGAACACATTAAAGATTATACCACAGCCATGAAGCATCCTTGGGAGTTTGAAAACAGGTTAGAAATAACCGATGAAGATAGAACTACCAATCCGGTACAAAGCATGAGCTACGACCCTGGAAACAAACATTTTTATGTGAACGATCAAGATCATCCATACATTCAACAAAAGCCTTATAATTGGATTAGAGGTTACCAAGTGGGTGGCCGTTCTTTAACTTGGGGCAGACAAGTTTATCGCTTTAGCGATTTAGATTTTGAAGCTAATTTAAAAGATGGACATGGTGTAGATTGGCCAATTAGATACAAAGACTTAGAACCTTGGTATAATTATGTGGAGCAATTTATGGGTGTAAGTGGCTGTGCCGATGGCATTCCTCACTTACCTCATGGCGATTATTTACCCGTCATGGATATGAATTGTATTGAAAAACATTTGGCAGAATCAATTAAGAAGAATTACGACCAACGTTGGCTAATTAGCTCACGTGTAGCTAATTTAACCAAAGGTTATAAAGATAGAGGTCCTTGTCAGTTTAGGAATTTATGTAGTCGCGGCTGTCCTTATGGTGGTTATTTTAGTAGTAATTCGGCTTCATTGCCTGCGGCAAATGCTACAGGAAATTTAACCATTAGGCCACATGCTATTGTACAAGAAATTATTTACGACCCACAAACCAAAAAGGCCAAAGGCGTTCGTATTATTGATGAATTGACCAAAGAAACAATGGAGTTTTATGCTAAAATTATTTTCTTAAATGCATCAACCATTGCAACAGCATCTATTTTATTAAATTCAAAATCAAGTTATTTCCCAAATGGATTTGGCAATAGCAGCGGGCAAGTAGGTTTAAATTTAATGGATCATCATAAAGGGGTAGGTGCTACAGGCATGTACGAAGGTTTTAAAGATAAATACTACGCAGGACGCAGACCCGCAGGAGTTTATATACCAAGGTTTAGAAACTTAAATGAACAAACCAAACATCCTGATTTTGTGCGTGGATATGGTTATCAAGCCGATGGTGAACGCAGCGAATGGCCTGATATAATGAAAGATGACGATAGTTTTGGCGAAGGTTACAAACAAAAATTAAGTACTCCTGGTCCTTGGACTATGTGGATGGGCGCTTGGGGCGAATGTTTACCCAATAGCGAAAATAAAATTTGGCTCGATGCGGAGAAAAAAGACAAATGGGGAATGCCATTGGTAAATGTAAACTTTGAACATGGTGCTAACGATATGGCTATGCGCAAAGATGCCAAAGAAAGTGCGCAGGAAATGTTAGAAAAAGCAAACTTCAAAAATATTAAGCCATTTGAGTTTTTATTTCCAGGAACTGCCATCCATGAAATGGGCACGGCCCGCATGGGTCGTGATGCTAAAACTTCGGTTTTAAATGCACATAACCAAATGAACGATGTGAAAAATGTATTTATAACCGATGGTAGCGCCATGGCTTCAAGTGGCTGTCAAAATCCATCGTTAACATACATGGCATTAACCGCCCGTGCGTGCGATTATGCTGTAAGCGAATTGAAGAAAGGGAATATTTAGTTCTTAGTTTTAGTTCTTAATACTTAGTTTGGTTGCTTAGCGCGGTCACTGAGCTTGTCGAAATGAATTTGTCCTTGGTTGGTGTCCACACCAATCAAATTAGCGTATTGATTTTGGTGGTTTGTCCAATCCAAAGGCGTGAACCGAGCTTTGATGTTTTATTTTTTTATGATTTGGCTAACAATAAACTTCCTGTTTGGTGATTTATAGTTAAATAATACATTTGAAAAAAGACTTTTATGAGAACTTTATAAAAGTTAGCGGTAATTTTGAATAAATAACAAGGATGAGTAAAGCACATTTGGAATTATTAAAATTAAAACTTGAAGCCTCTAAATGGATAATTTTGTCAGAATACAATCTTGATGTGTATTCGGACTATTGGACTATTTGCAAACCTAATAGAAATTATCAAATAAATCTTAATTTTATAATTGGGGGTAACGGTGAATTTGGAGCTCACTTAGGAAATGAAACATTAACAAATGCATTAGGTTGTTCAATTGAAAACTATCCTCAAATTGAAATTTACTTCGGGAAATATTCGAAACAATTTCAACTAGATATTATTGAATTTATAAGACAACTAAATCTGTTGGACAAAGTATAAAAATACGAAGAATTGGCGTATTATTCAATGCTTTTAAATTGCTAAGTAATGTTGGCGGTAATGTTGAAGGAACTAATAGGACATGACAGAAATGAAGAAATTATTTAAAATATTAGGGCTTTTAATTTTGACACTCGTTTTGTGTGCAGTTGCCTATTATTTATATTTAACTGATTTTGGACGCAGAAATATTTTATTTACGGAACCAAGAAAACCGAAACTTGAAATACCAGTAACTTATAATATTGGATGGTGGTCTGACCAAAAAGCATTATCTGTGGACCGTTTACAAGTTGACATAATAGAAAGCAAACTAAACCTGTTTAATAGCAAATCCCTAATATCTTATATAGTAAGTGGACATTTAAACTATGAATTACATTGGCAACCTATAATTGAAGAAGTTCATATTTCTGAACGAATAAACCTTGATACAACTTTAGACTGTGATAGAATAATCGAAATAACTCCAATTGTTAAAGACAAAGAAAACAAGAATGTAAATGGCGGTTCAAATAAATTTGAATTTAAGAATGAACATACAATTACTTCAAATCATTGGGGAATAAACAAAATAAAAATTATTTGCGGACAAAAAGAACAAACAATTGAATTACGACAAAGTAAATAATAATATTACCGCTTACATTTAAGCCTGCTTTGACAAAAGCTTAGTGTTCCTGCTACAACAAGGCTTTTAATTCGTCCGAAATCCTTCCAACTCCGCTCAGTGACCATAAACGATTAACGAACAACGAATATCGAAAAACAAAGTAAAATAATTTGAAAAACTATGAAACTAATAATTATAATTTTAGGGATGCTGTCTTTTATTGCATGTAGTCCTGATGCGGTTAGAAACAAAGTTCCTGTTTATGTGTTAAACGATGTTCCTTGCAGTGAAGAATGGAATAATGCTGTTTGTTTTGATACATTATTATTGAATAGTATTCCATTTAAAATGACTTCTTTTTGCCAATCGAAAATAGATTATATTGATACTACGGAAATTAATGCTGACACCTTTTCAATCAATAAAATGCATAATTTGGAGTTTAGAATTAAGTGTAGTTTGTTCAATAATGAATTAGTTATTACGAAAAATAATTTCAAGGATTCGTTAGCCATAGATTTAATTAAAAATGGCTTTTTAGCTCCTCCTTTTGAACTGATTTTTAATGAAAAGGATTCTTCTTTTGTTTTTAAAACTTTTATAGGGCATGCAGATTCTGATGTGGGAGATATTTATGTATTGAAGATAAATAAAAATGCTTCTACTCAGGTTGTAGCTGTAGAAGATTTAGAAATGGGAGAATAAAAATTGAACTACATTACATTCACTATCAATTGTTTGGTAATAAGTGGTTAGAGCAAGTTTAGTTATAAAAATCGCCAACTTCTTCTAGCTGGATCTCGTTTTAAGTTATTTATGTATTAACGAACAACTACCTAAACAAAAAAACTGCCCTTGTGAGGCAGTTTTCTTATAAAAGTTTTCTTATTAAAAAGCTTCATCGTCTAAATGGTTTTCCATTTCTGGGTCCATTGCAGGTGCGTTTTTGTTACCTTTACCTTTACCGCCTCTGCCTTTTCCTTCTTTTTTGTTTTTCATACTTTGACGCATTTCTTTTTTTGCTGCTTGGTATCTTACTTTTTGGTCATCAGTTAAAATACTTGTAAAGCTGTTGTCGGTTTTTTTGCGTTGCTCCTTAATAGCAGTTCTAGCTTGTTCGCTATTCGCTTTTTTTAACTCGGCCCTTAAACCAACCATATTGTTGAAATGTTCGGTAAAAATAACAGTTGCTTTTTGTTGTTGGTCGGCTGTTAAAGTTAGCTTTTCAGTTAACTTAGTTACCATCATTTTCGCTTTTTCGTCAGCTCCTTTTTGAGCAAAAAGTTGGCTCATGCCAAGGGTTAATACCAATGCTAGGCCTAATTTAATTAATTTGTTCATATTGTTATTTATTTATTTATTGTGTGATACAGATGGTAAAAATATGCAATGGTTTAATTCCTCAGAAATTAATTTTTATATTCCATCAAACTCCTTTGCATGCTAATGGAAATTTGGAAGAGGATTCAATAAAAAAAATGATATTATTAAAATAAAAAAGGATCATCATCGTTAAAAGTTAACGTTAAGGTATTCACAAAATTAAACAAAACACAAATAGGTGTTCATTATATCATGGAATAAAACTTGCTTCATCCCTAATAAAATTGCTATTTTGAAAGTCAATTAATTCATAATCAAATCATTCTTTAATGACTTACAAACATAAATATCTGATTAAATTCGTTATTCTTATAGTGCTGATTACTAGCAGCTTATTAGGATTTACGCAAGTTGGTTATGAGAGAAGCGACAGCTTAAAATCCTTAATGGCTAATCCAACCACAACTATTGACCTGAAAAATATTGATACTTTAATGTTTGATATCAATAAAGATATTGAAGAGCAGTTAATTCCACTAGATTCCATACTTTATTATGCTACCGAAAATTCGGCCAATTTAAAAATGGCAGTAGCCGAAACCATGAAATTTAAATACAACCGCGATTACATTAAATGGATTTGGCTTAATTCTCTTCAGTTGTTTTATAATTACGGATATGGAGACCAGGTAACGAACCTGATAGCAAGCAACCAACAAAACGATGTTGCTACTCAAAATATTGGAATTGGTTACAGGGTAGGTTTCAATTTTGTGTTGCCTTTAGGCGACTTAATTGGAAGGTCTGCTAGGTTAAAATCACTGAAATCGGAAACTGAAATGGCTAAATATAAGCAAGATGAAGCACGCAGGATTTACAAACGCTTAATCATTGATGACTATTTTGCATTGGTTTCTAATCAAAAATTATTAATGGTAAAAAGTCAAGATTTGGAAACAAGCAGAATTACAGCTGAGTTAGCTTTTATTGAAATGCGCAGAGGTAAAACACAGCCAGCCGAATTAAGTAGGTTGCGTAATATTATGGCTGTGGCCGAAATTGGGTATGAGCAAGCCAAGCGCGATTTTTTATCATCGTATTACAGACTAGAAACAACATTAACAGTGCCCTTAATTTATTTTAAACAAAGAGAGGTTAGAAAACCATAATGACTATTATTTCATTTTTAAGAATTATTGCACAAAAGTGGAAGTGGTTAATGCTTTTTCCATTGTTATTGGCTGTTACCGTATTTTTACTTACTCGCGATCAGGAAAGAGAATACCAAACCAATGCTACTATCTACACAGGGTTGGCATCGGGCTATAGTATTACCGATGACGATAAAACCAAAATAGATTTATTTGAAGTAAATAATGCATTCGACAATTTATTAATTACTGTAAAAAGTCGCGAAACATTAGAAGAAGTTGGTATGAAACTATTGGCGCAGCATTTACTATTGGCTCAACCAACAGATGAGGTGCTTGGGGAAAGGGCTTATGCTAAATTGAAAGAGTTGATTTCGGAGGAGGATAGAGCAAAATTAATTGTACCAGGTAGTTTCGAAAAAACTTTTAAACGCATTAAAAGTATTAAAGATAGTACTTCAAAAAATGCAGTTCGAAGTATCTTAAATGTGAAAGGAGTTTATTACAATCCTGATTACATACTTTCGTCAATTACTGCTAACAGAAAAGCAAGTTCTGATATGATAGAAATGAGCTTAAAAACTACCGACCCAGGTGTGGCAGTTAATATGCTTAATTATTTGATTCAAACATTTAGCACTAGGTTCAAATCTATCAAAGGTTCCGAAACACAAAATGTGGTAAAATATTTTGAAGATCAATTGAAACTTTCTTTTGGCTCACTTCAAAATTCAGAAGGAAAATTGCGTGATTTTGGTATCAATAATAAAATTATAAATTATTACGAGCAAGCAAAGTTTGTGGCTGAAAGTAAAGAAGATTTATCAACTGATTATTACAAAGAAAAAATGCGCTTTGAGGCTGCTAACTCAGCCATTACGCGTATTGAGGAAAAAATGTCGAAGTATTCTGATGTGTTGAAGAATAATGACGAAATGATGAAAATTCGTCAAGAAATTTCACAGTTAAATATTAATATAGCAAATGCCAAAGCATATAAAATGAACACTGGCCAAATAACCAATATGGAAAGTCAATTGGAGGTTTTAAAGGATCAAATTAAAGATAAGGCGCGCGATTATTACAATTTTAACAATAATATTGAATGGATTCCACAAGAAGCTTTGCTTAATGAATGGTTAGCTAAATTGGTAGAGTTAGAGGAAAGTAGGGGTAGATTAATGGTTTACGATTCGCGCTTAAAACAATACGATGGTATTTATGCTCAGTTTGCCCCTATGGGTTCTACCATGAGTCAATTGGATAGGGAAATTGGAATAAGTGAAAAAGAATATTTAGCTATTTTACATGGTTTAAATTTAGCCAAATTGCGTCAGCAAAACATTGAAATGAGTAACAACCTGAAAACAGTTGATACACCATTTTTTCCTTTAACGCCCTTGCCGTCTAAACGTGGATTATTAATTATTGTTGCCTTTATTGGTGGTTTTGTAATATTACTTTCTTACTACATTGCAGGTGAGTTAATGAACAACTCTGTGCGCACGCCTGAAAGAGTAGAAGAACAAGTTGGTTTACCTTTACTTTCTGCACTGCCCGATTTAAGCATTAGAAGTCGTAAGGTAATTAATGTTGACGAAATGAATGCTGCATTGGTTCAGCGCGTTATCAATTCTATATTTATTGAATTGAAAAAAACAAAACCTCATGCCGAGCGTCACGTTATTACTGTTTTAAGTACAAAAAATGGCGAAGGAAAAAGTTATTTTTCTCAATTAATTTCCTCTAAATTAGCACAAATAAAAAATGATGTAATTTATTTGTTCCCCGAAACTTCGTCAAAACACGATGATTCATTGGCTTTAAAACCTCATGCAGATTTACAAATGAAGGAATATAAAGTAATTGATAAATTGGTGAATGCAGATGAAATTACTGATTTAATTGAAGCAAATAATAATAAACCTTTGGAGCAAGGAAAACATAGTTTTGTAATTATTGAACTACCAAGTTTAAATAAATACCCTGTTCCAATTCAAATTTTAGATCAATCAGATGTATCTATATTGATAGTTCATGCTAATAAAAGCTGGACAAATAGCGATAAACGTATTTTAAAAGAATTTGAAACAATTCGCCAAAACAAGGCTAAGGTGCTACTAAACAGAGTGGTTCCAGATTTGTTAGAAAATATTTATGGTGAAATTCCTAAGCACCGCTCAAAACTACGTATAAAAATGAAACTCATTTTTGGAGGTCATAAATATTAAAATATGTCGATTGCACAGCAAAAAAATGGTTTTCAGTTTAATGAACTGCTACAATCAATTGGCGTTGCTGCAATAGCAATTACACTTGGAATACTTGTGGCCGAATTGGGCATTGGCATTGCTGGCGCTATGATTGGTTTGCCTTTAGTTGTAGCCTATGTAGTTTACATTTTTAAAAATCCTCGTATAGGAGTAATTACTGTTTTTCATTATAGTTTTTTGGTAAATGGTTTAAGTAGGTATTTGCCTCCTTCTGTTCCTTATGGATTGGTGGTAGATGCAGTGTTTATTATTACAGTAATTGCCTGCGTTTTTACCATTAAAAAGGAGCAGGCTGCCCGCATCAATAGTCCAGCTTTTTGGCTTTCATTTGCTTGGATGATGTGGATTATGTTTGAGTTGTTTAATCCTGAAGCTACCAGTAAAGAAGCTTGGTTCTACGCCATGCGCGGAATTGGATTGTATCCAGTTTTGCAAATTCCATTGATGTTAATATTAATGCCCGATAGAAAGGATTTAACTTTTTTATTTAATTTGGTAATTGGGTGGGCTTTAATAGCAGCACTTTATGCATTTAAGCAGCATTATATTGGCATAGATTCTTTTGAGCAAAAATGGTTAGACGATGGAGGAAAAGTAACCCATTGTATTCAAGGCCGAATGCGTATTTGGTCCTTTTATTCCGATGCTGGTCAGTTTGGTGCAGGTATGGCTCACATGGCAGTTTTTTGTATTATTTTAGCACTTTCGCCTATCAATACTAGGAAACAAAAAATTGGATATTGGATAGCATTTGCCATGGTATTTTGGGGCTATGCATTATCAGGTAGTAGAGGTCCATTATTTGTAATAATTGGAGGTTTATTTATTTACCTATTAATGATTGGTAATATTAAAATTTTAGTAATTGGCGGTTTGGTGGGAGGGTTGTTTTTTGGATTACTCAAATTTACTTCAGTTGGTAGCAGTAATTATCAAATTCAGCGAATGCGCTCCGGTTTAGATCCAAACGATCCTTCGCTTTTGGTACGTTTAGAAAATCAAAAAAATCTGAAAACTTATTTAGCCTCAAGGCCAATTGGAGCTGGAATAGGAACGGGTGGAAGTTGGGGAGATAGGTTTTATAAAGGTCGTTGGTTAAGTACGGTTCAGCTCGATAGTTGGTATGTGCGTATTTGGGTTGAAATGGGTGTAGTAGGTTTAACTTTGCATTTATTACATTTATTTATATGTTTGGGGGTTGGAATGTATAACATTACCAAAATTAAAGACCCTCATTTGCGAACGCAAATAATTGCTTTGGCTGCGGGTTTTTTTGGTATTATGTTTGCAAGCTATGGAAATCAAATATTAGGACAAAACCCAACAGCGGTGGTAATGTACATGAGCATGGTTTATTTCTTTGCTTGCCGCAATTGGGTTGATAAAGATGGCAATATATTGCCCGAACAAGACATTGATAAATAGGGAAAATTTAAAATTAACCAAATATAACTCGCTGCAAATTTATCAGTTTTTGCGTTATGGAAGTTTCTTTTTAATTTCTATAGTGCTTGCAAAAATTGCTTTTTACCGATTTAACTCAGGTTACGGAACCAGCATTATTGGTAGGTATGAGTTTTTAATGGTAGTGAGCTCCAGTCTAACATTTTTTTGGGTATCAAGTATTTGCAATACTTTAGTGCCGTTTTTTAATGCTAGCAATGAAGATAAACAACGAAGAATTTTGTTCAACGCCTTCGCCCTGATGGTGGCGTTTTCCATTATTGCTGGTATTATTACTTTTTGTTTTGGATTTTACAAAACCGATGATGCTTACCTTTTTCACATGTTTTCGTTGGTAGTTTTTTTAAACACCCCTACTTTTATTGTTGATTATATATTTTTTTTAAAAGGAAAATATAGGTCGCTCATTATTTGGGGAATTGTAACCTTTACTGCGCATACGCTTATGCTTTGTTTGCCATTATTTTTTAAGCAAACACTTAACTTGGCGGTTAATTTATTGGTTATACTGGCCTTACTTAAGTTTAATTATACCATTATTTTATTAATGAAATATTCTACCATTACCATTAATACTAGGCTTATTCAAGAGTTTATGATTAAGGTAACGCCATTTATGTTTTCCATTCTTTTGGCCGGTAGTATGGATTATATCAATAGTTTTATTGTGGTTCATTATTTTACCGAAGCCGATTTTGCGGTATTTAGATATGGTGCCAAGGAGCTTCCAATTTTTTTGATTATGGCCAATTCGCTCAGTAATATTTACAGTGGCGAAATAGCCAATTTGAATAAACAAGGACTTTTAAAACAAGGGTTAAATAAACTCAAATCGAGTAGTCGTAAATTAATGTATTGGTTATTTCCATTGGCTATTATTTTGCTTTTTGTAAGTAAGCCTATGTATTTTGCATTGTATAATAATGATTTAGTGGAAGGATATAAAATATTCAATATTTCTCTATTACTTATTATTAGCAGACTCATTTTTCCTCAAACTGTACTTACCGGATTAATTAAAACGAGGGCATTTTATTTGGTTTCTACCAATGTATTAATAGTGAACGTAATATTGGCCATTTGGTTTATTCAACTTTTTGGAATTTCAGGTATTGCCTATGCCACTGCCATTTCGTTTTTAGTCGAAAAAATTCAATTGGTTATTTATTGTAAAATAGAAGGAATTAGGTTTAAGGAATATACTCCTGTGGTGGAGTATTTTGTGTTTAGTTTTTTAATGTTGGTAGCCTTTGTGGTTTCAATTACCATTTAAATTATTGTTATAATGAAAAATACTGCAGATTATTTTATTGAAAAATTAGGTTTAACCAAACATGTGGAAGGTGGCTCGTTTAAAGAAACATATAGGTCAGATTTAATGTTAAAACAAGACCAATTGCCAACAACATTTAATGGAGATAAAAATATCAGTACAGGCATTTATCTTTTGTTAGAACATGGTCAGTTTTCGGCTTTTCATAAAATAGCAAGCGATGAGATGTGGCATTTTTATTATGGACAAACCTTAACAGTATATGAAATTGAACCAAATGGTAATTTAATTACCCATAAACTTGGATCAGATTTAGAAAAGGGAGAAAATTTTCAATGCATTATTAAAGCGGGAAATTGGTTTGGTTCGCGTTGCGAAGTGCCAAATGGATTCAGCTTGGTTGGCTGCACTGTTGCTCCAGGTTTTGATTTTACTGATTTTGAATTGGCTAATAAAAACACGCTAACGCATGCATTTCCTCATTTATCAGCATTAATTAATCAGATGTGTTATTAAATGAATTGTATTTGAAACATGATATCCCATTGAGAGTAAAAAGCGTTTTAGGTTACCACCAATTAGGATAAAAACTCGAATAATTTAATAATTGGGAGATATCTACCTAAACTATTTTTAGATTAATAAAGCTAAAAATATTAATTGGTTTATATAAATTCGCTTCATACTTATATAATTGACATAAAAAAAATTAGTATGAATAAAAACTGTTTGGGCATTTTCTTTCTTTTTGTAATCAGTTTTTTAATAAATAATCGAACAGTAGGACAGGATTTGCTAATAACTACCAAAGATGATAGCATTGCATGCGAATTGGTATCAGTTGATTCATTGAATTATCATGTATTGGTCGTTTATGGAGGAGACATAATTAAGGCAGAAACCTACTTAAAAACAAATGTAAAAAAACTCATTTCTGATTATAAGATTTACCAAGAATTACCTACACCATCAAAAACAGATACTGTAAAAAAATTTAGTTATAAATTTACTGATTTATTAGCTGAGACTTTAGAGGCTGAAAGAGTAGAAGAATTAGCGAATAAAAATAAATTCAACTTATTTGATTACAGATTTTCTGTTGATTATATGAACACCATTAGAATTTGGGGTTCAAATTATATTTTCAGTCCCTTTTATTTAAGTGGTTTAAATCTGGGTTTTTCCAAATCGTTTGGGCCAAACCGAAATAGATTACTTGACATAGATTTTAGTCTTATTGGGAAATCTAGTGAAAAAGAAAATGATTTGATAGTAAATTATAGACCTTTTGGAAAAAGTGACACCTTAGCTATTGGAACATCTAATTCTTTAAACTTGATCGCTTGTTTAGGCTTATCTTATTCTAGGGTATTTATGAACAAAAAACGAAATAATTTATTTTATTTAGGGGGCGGTTTGGATTTTATTTTTTACTCAGAATACTATCGAATTCAAAATTATTTGATTTATTTAGAAACCAAAACCATTGGTTATAATTTAAAATTTCAATATGACCGTATCCTCAATAAAAATTTGGGACTTGGAATTGGTTTAAGATATGGTGGTGGTTATTTGTATAGTGACAAAATTTCAATAGATGAGGTGCTAAATACTGTTTTTGACAATAAATATTCCACAAACTCAATATCACGAATTTCAATACAGCTAGGAATAAAATATTATTTAAATAAAAAAAGAATTTAACTAATTAGCTGCTTTTAAATGAAAATCCATCAATGGTTGTTTCCAGTTTCTTTGGCCGGTTTTTACTTTAGCGCCTAGCACATTTAAAATACTATAAATACCAAAATAAGTGCGGTTAATGTATAAGGCATGTTGCGAACCTCTACCTTCTTTGCTTTCGCGCAGTTCTTTCATATTGGTTACTTCTTCGCCTAAGGCGTAAATTTTATCAATATAATCGTTATTGCTAAAGTCAAATTCATCGGTAACAAACGGGGTACTCAGTAAAGTAGTCATTCTAATAAACGCATCGGTAATTACATCTTGCGTGCGTTTATCATCTTTTTCGCTTACAATTTGTTGTTGTAGCATAATGCGCTTAATGCTTTCTTGGCTCTTTAAAATTTCGGGAACTAATAAAGCAAAATAATTAAAATAAAAATCCTCAGGAATTTCTTTTACACAACCAAAATCAATTACGCCTAAGCTACCATCGGCTTGCATCAAAAAATTACCGGGATGAGGATCGGCATGCACTGCTTTTTGTTCATGCACTTGCATGTCGTAAAAATCCCACATGGCTTGGCCAATTTGATTTTTTATTTCCTGAGTTGGATTGGTTTTTAAAAATTCTTCTAAATGCAATCCTTCTAACCAATTCATCACCAATACTTTGTTACTTGAGTATTCGGGGTAATATTTGGTGAATTTTATATTCGGAATATTGGCACAAAGTCTTGAAATTTCTTGACTGCGCTGTAATTCTAAATCGTAATTGGTTTCTTCCAACAGTTTGCTTTCTACTTCTATGATGTATTTTTCAAACTCCTTTTCGCTTAAACCAATTAACCTAAAGGCAATAGGTTTTACCAATTTCAAATCGCTTTTTATGCTTTCAGCAACTCCAGGATACTGGATTTTTACTGCCAATTTCTGACCATCTTTGCTGGCTTCGTGCACCTGACCAATACTAGCCGCACGTGTGGATTGCATGTTAAAGGTATCAAAAATTTGCTGTGGAGTTTTGCCAAATTGTTTAACAAAAGTTTGTACAATAAGCGGACCCGAAAGCGGTGGAGCTGAATATTGCGCCAATGCAAACTTATTTACATAAGCCCTTGGCAATACATTTTTTTCCATGCTTAACATTTGTGCCACCTTTAAAGCCGA
>JBGSBN010000043.1:0-19650 GCA_041730515.1 Methylacidiphilales bacterium
ATTATAGCTTATTGGGTTATAGGTATTCCAATTGGCTATTACATGGCATTTTCGTTAGATTTAGGTTTGTATGGCATTTGGTACGGCCTGAGTATCGGTTTAACTTTTTCAGCTGTTTTATTAAGCATTCGTTTTGTTAAAGAAGCTAAAACCATGAATTTAAACTAAACATGAGCACAAAAGTAAAAGTACATATAGCCCTTTGGATAGTTACCATTATTTATGGTGCTACTTTTAGTATTGCCAAACAAGTAATGCCATTGTACATTAAACCTTTTGCCTTCATTTTATTAAGGGTTTCGGTGGCTAGTATGTTAATTTTTTTGTTCCATAAATCGTTTATAAAAGAAAAAGTTAAAGATAAAACCGATTTACTAAAATTAGTGGTTTGTGCCATTTTTGGTGTGGCTGCTAATATGCTTTTGTTTTTTAAAGGTTTATCAATAACCACGCCCATAAATGGTTCGGTGTTAATGATGAATACACCCATTTTTGTAATAGTAATTTCGGTTTGGTGGAATAAAGAAAAAATTACTGTTCGTAAATTGATTGGGGTTTTATTGGCAAGTTTAGGAGCAATTATGCTTGTAGGTGGTCGCAAGTTTCAGTTTGATTCTGATAGGGTTTTAGGCGATATTATGGTGGCTGCCAATGCCATTATTTATGCGTTTTATTTGGTATATGCTAAACAGTTAATTCATAAATACCATCCACTTACAGTTACATTGTATAGCTTTTTGTTTGGCACTTTATTGTTTCTTCCTTTTGGTTTTAACGAATTTAAGCAAATAGAATGGAGTACCTTTTCTGGTAAAATTTGGCTTTTTGTTGGCTTTATTACAGTTGGTTCTACTTTTTTAACTTATGTGTTAAATGCGTATGCTTTGCGCCATGCTAGCAGCAGTTTGGTAGGAACTTATATTTATTTGCAACCAGTTTGCGCCACTATTATAGCCATTGTATTTGCTACCGATGAATTGAGTTTTGAAAAACTAATTTTTATGTTAATCGTATTTGCAGGAGTTTATTTAGCTAGCTTTAAAAAAGTTGAAACTGTTAAGGCTAATTAATTTTATTCTGTTTCTAATTTACTTTCAGTATTTTCTGTTTCGGTTAAACTTTCACCACTAAATTTAGTGTTAACTTCGCTTGCGTTATAACCTTTATCGGTAAGCCATTTGGCAAAAATGGAAGTAAAACCATGTGTAACCAAAATATTTTCAGCACCACTATTTTGAACTGCGGTATTCAAACCTGGCCAATCAGCATGATCGCTTAGTACAAAACCCCTGTCGGCACTCATTCTTCTTCTAACGCCTCTTAAACCCATCCAACCGCTAGCTACAGCTAAGCTATAAGGTTCCATTTTCTTTAACCATGCACTTCCTTCCACCGCAGGTGGAGCAATTACCAAAGCATTTTTATAATCAGCTTTGCTTAATTCTGACGTAATTCTTTTTGAGTAGTTTAATTGCACATTTGCTTCCTCATGCGCTTTATTCATTTCATCTACCGCTCCATGCACCAAAACAGGGCCTAAGTTGGTATTGATGTTTTGTAAAATACGCTGCGCTTTCCCAAGTGAGTAAGCTAAAATTACTGAGCATTTTCCTTCGTTTATATTTTGTTGCCACCAACTATTTATTTCATCAAAAATTGCTTGTTGTGATTGCCATTTATAAACCGGTAATCCAAAGGTAGATTCAGTTATAAAAGTATGGCATTTTACCGATTCGAATGGAGCTGAAACACCATCGTTTTCCAATTTATAATCGCCACTAGCCACCCAAACTTCGCCTTTGTATTCCACCTTAATTTGAGCAGAACCCAACACATGCCCAGCTGGATAAAATGTAAAGTTAACACCATTTATATTAATGGTTTCGTTATAGTTTATTCCTGTAAAATTTTGTAGTCCTAAGCGTTTTTGTAAAACAGGAATGCTTTGGTGGTGCGATAAATATTGTTGACTTCCAAACCTAGCATGGTCGCTGTGTGCATGTGTTATCAATGCTTTGGGCACAGCGGTCCATGGGTCAATATATACGTTGGCAATAGGAACAAACATGCCTTTATTGGTAAATTCAATTAGCATGTTTGTTATAATTAATTACTTGCTTGGTTTTGGTTAACTGTAGCTTTCGAAGTATTTTTTATGCTTTCTTCAATGGCATTCCAAAGGTTAATGCGCGCTTGTAACGATTCTTTAACATAATTGGTAGCCTCAGCCCATTTTGCAGCATCTGTTCCACATAAGTTTTCGGTCATTTGATAAGCTAAATGCGAGTGATGGTCACCATCTACCTCAATGTGGCGTTCAATATAATATTGTAAAACATCAAGTTTATTTGGAAACTGTTTTTTCAGTTCGTTTATTAAACTTAAGAACATATCAGGTATTAAATCTTCTCTTCCAAAAGTAAATACAGCTGATAAAATTGCTGGTTTTTTAGAGGCAATGGTTTTAAAAGTATTTTGTACAAAATAACTTGAACCATTACTAACATTAGCTAGTACCAACGCATCATTTACATGTGCTCCTTTGCTAATATTATTTATAAAATGAGTAATTGAATTGGTGTTACAATCAGCTTGCTGCATGGCTTTTAAATACAATTCAAAATGACTTATCCTGTTGCCTTTTTCATCCACATCACTTTCTTCGCCAAGTACAATTTCGTTAATTAAATACCTAGTATCGGCAGTGCCTACAGGGTACCAAGGCGTTTGCACACAAGTTAAATGCTGCTGCAATGATTTTAATAACGACATAAAATCCCAAACTGCATAAATATGGTGTTCCATAAATATTTTCAAGTGCTCCATGGTTTTTATGTTTTGATACAAACTATGGTTTATTAGCTCTTGTCTTAATGGCTCAATTTCGGCTTTTAGGTTATTTAAATTCAAATTTGTCATACTAATAAAACGTAATTTTCATAAAAATGGTTTTTAAATAATTACGGAAATTTATCAGTTAATTGTGTTACAAAAAAATTTAACAACAAAAAAACTAGCCTTCTCTTTCATTAATCATCTGAATAAGATATTCAGCTTCTGTCGAAATTTTGGCCCTTAAACTGATGAAATTATAATCATCATAATTATCTAATTTTTCGAATTCTAATAACAATATTGCCAGTTCATTAAAACAAACAGAAAGTGCTGTTCCTTTTAATTTATGAGCGTGCGATTTAATAGCAGGTCTGTCATTTTTGGCAATTAAATCATCTAAAATTGGCAAAAAATCTACTAGGTATTCCTTGGTCATTACT
The DNA here is from genome assembly GCA_041730515.1 of Methylacidiphilales bacterium. Lineage (GTDB taxonomy): Bacteria > Bacteroidota > Bacteroidia > UKL13-3 > UKL13-3 > JAAFJM01. The sequence continues at coordinate 3,276 of JBGSBN010000043.1, forward strand.
AATAATTGACTAATTAATTCTACGTCTTGATCTAATCTTTCTTTTAGTTTTTCAAAATCAAAATGTTTATCGGTTTCGTTTGTTTCCATATTTTCTTTTTTCTTATAAATTCCGTTGCTGTATTCCAACCATTTATTAATTGTATTTATTATAGTTTCGGTAATTACTGGCTTACTAATATAATCGTCCATACCTGCCCTTAGGCATCTTTCCTTTTCGCCTACCACTGTTCCTGCTGTAAGTGCCACAATAGGTACTCTACCATCTTTTTCAAATTTTCTTATTTCAGTAGCTGCTTTATAACCATTCATTTCTGGCATTTGTATATCCATAAAAACAATATCAGGGTTATGTTTAACAAACATTGATACAGCTTCTACTCCATTTTGGGCTTCCTTAATTACTGCGTTAGGCAAAATATTTTTAAAAATACTTTTGGTTAACATCATGTTTATTTGATTGTCGTCAGCTATCAAAATATTAACCAAATCTTTGTTTATTTCTTGCTTTTTAGGCATTACCAATGGAGCTTTTACTTCGTTGTCCTTATTCTGAATTTGCACTAAACAATCGTATAACTGATTTAATTTTATTGGTTTAATTAGTTTATATTGAATTGCCAATTCATCGCAAATTTTATTCAAGTTTTCATCCTCGGTTGAATTATTTAATAAAATAATTGGCAGTTTATTAGCAGATAATTGAAGCTTTTCCCTAATATTTCTTACTGTTTCTATACCATTCAAATAAGGCATATTGTAATCCATTAATATTACATCATACCTATTATTTTCATTTAATTTTTCTAATGCTTCAATGCCATTTTTTACCGTTTCAATTTGCAAATATCTTAACGAAAACATTTTTTGCAATATGTTTCTATTGCTAACATTATCATCTACAATCAGCACTTTATTGATATTTTTCAGTTGTTTCCAATTGGCCTGATTGTTTCCTTGTTTCGATTTTAATTTGATATCGAAATAAAAAACACTTCCTACTCCAACTTCAGATTTTAGTTCTAGCTTACTACCCATTAATGATAGTAATTTATTAGAAATGGTTAACCCCAATCCTGTTCCACCAAATTTTCGGGAGGTTGATGCATCTTCTTGCGAAAAGGCTTCAAAAATTTTTGTTAAATTTTTACTGTCAATTCCAACTCCTGTATCTTTAACCGAAAACCTAAATTTAGATTCTAGCGAGTTGCCACTATTTAATTGTTCTAACTTAAGTTCTATCTCACCTTTTTCAGTAAACTTAATGGCATTACCCAATAAATTAACCAAAATTTGTCGTAATCGAATAGAATCGGCAAGCACAAACTGAGGTAAATTTGGCGCTACATTTAAAAGTATTTCTAATTTTTTAGCATGTGCCTGAAATTTAACAATATCGGTAACTTGACCTCCTAACTCAAACAAGTCAATTTCCTCTAATGACAATTCAAGTTTACCCGCTTCAATTTTCGAAAAATCTAAAATATCATTTATAATATCCAATAATGAATTAGCCGACTGAAAAACTGTTTCCATGTATTGAAGCTGCATGGCATCAAGCTTTGTTTTCATTAACAAGTCAATAAACCCAATTACACCATTTAAAGGTGTTCTAATTTCATGGCTCATATTTGCCAAAAAATCAGACTTGGAATTACTGGCCAAATTAGCAGTTTCAATGGCGTTTTGAAGTGCAATTTCAGTATGTTTTTGCGATGTTATATCTAGCATATAACCATGCCAAATAAAGCCATTTTCTAGCCTTTCAGGATTTGATTCTCCTTTTATCCAAATCAGTTCTTTGCTTGTGGTTCTTACCCTAAAGTTTAATGACCATTTTTCTAAGTTTTTAGCTGATTGTTCTATGGAATGATTTACCATTTCTAAGTCTTCATCATAAATCATGGAGAATGCTAAATGAGGATTTTCTTTAAACTCAAATTCTGCTACTTCAAATAAATTTAAAAAACCTTTTGATAAATATGGAAAAGAAATGGTTCCATCATCCATCATTTGAAATTGATATAATCCTGCTGGTAATTCCTCCGTTAAGTTTTGAATAAGTTTTAGTACTTGTTTATTTTCAAGTTCTATTTTTTTCAGGTGGTCAATATCTTGAAAAGTACCATGTATTTTTTCACACTTTCCATCTATAAATTTTGCTTTTCCTATAGCTCTTATCCATTTTTCTGAACCAGAATAGGTAATAATTAGTAATTCTTCGTCAAATGGAATTCCTTTTTCCAAAAGATTTTTTACCAATTCTTTTATTTTATCTCTGTAAAAACCTTGCTTATAAAATTGAATGGCATTGTCAATATTAGGTTCGTAATTATTAGGTACTTCATGAATTACTTTGGTAATATCCGTCCAAATTAATTGGTTTGTGTTAACTTCAAGGTCCCATCCACCAACCTTTGAAACTTCAGCAGCCTGAACAAGCATTTCTTTAGCTTGAATTAGCTCAAAATTTGAATTATTAAATAATTGGGTTTCTAATTCAATAAAATTAAATCCAATTAAAGTTTGATTGGTTAATAAAATATTGGGAAATTTTTGAACATCAAATAAAATGTTATAGCCTAATTTATGTGTAAATGAAAATTTAAACCCAATATTATTTTGGTCTAAATGGTTAAAAAAACTAGCTTTATCAAAATCAGTTATTACTAATTCCTCATTTGATGCATAGCCTAAAAAAGCGTAAAACGTTTTACTAATAACTATTTTAGTTATTTCAGTTTTATTAATTAACCAATATCCACAAATGCAGCAGTTTTCAACGAAACTATTGAGCTCTTTATTTTTTAAAATTAGTTTTTGGAACTCATTATTAAGGTGATCCATTAAAAAGTATTTGTTTGATTATGTTGTTTGATTATGTTTTGCACAAATTTTCTGAATGGTATCTGCTTCAATTGGCTTAGTTAAAAAATCAATTACCTCTTGGTGCCTTGTTGCTTTATCAATATCGGCAATTGAAATGGACGAACTAACAATATAAATTGAAACTCGTTTGTCAATTTTTTGCTTAAATTTTATATATTCATCCAAAAACTCCCAACCATCTAGCAATGGCATATTGATGTCTAATAAAATCAAATCTGGCAATTCCTCGTTATTTTCAATTAAAGCTTTAATTTTTTCTATTCCATCAGCCCCATTTATATATACTTTAATATCGTTACAAACATCTATTTTTTTAAGTGTTTTTTTCAACAGAAAAGTATAAATCTCATCATCGTCAATTATGCAAATACTGCTTAGTTTATTCATGGCTTTCTGTTTTTATAATAATAACACAATCCAAAATACGTTTTGTTATTCGGAAGTCAAATTTAAAAAAAAAATCTAAAAAACAATCTATAAATATCTAAAAAATCTATTTAAGTGGATTGTTTATTTATTTTAATTGCAGTAATTGTGATTATTAATAAATATTTAAATTATTTCTATATCCTGAGTTGTTTAAATACCAATCTGATTTGTTACTACCACCCGAAGCAGCCCAAGTTGTAAAAAAACTATAGGCATTAACTATTTGTATTTTTTCCTTAGGATAATTGAACGATATAGGTAAATTAATGGCGTAAGGTAAGTTGTTTTTTGTTTTATAATAAATACCTGAAGCCAAGTTTGTTCCATCGTTAGAAGTACCAAAAATACTAGTATTGGCCAGGTTGGTTGGCATTTTTCCTGGTAAATGAATTTCAAAGCCTCGCCCTTTTCCGCTTTCGTTCACATACACAAATGGATTATATGAGCCCAAGGTAAATGAGTTAAGTGAAATAGGTGTATTTAATTCAAAACTTATAGAAATGGTATCTACGTTTTTATATTGTTCTGTTGAAACAGTATTAAATTGATTATTGAATAAAATACGTGAATTTTCAAATAATGTAATTACAGCTTTACTTGCATTTGATTCTAAACTGGCACCAATCACATTTTTTACATTACTTTTTAAAGTTGGAAACTCAACTGCGAAAGCATTTTTATAAACACCACCTGCGGCTCGAGGTTTAAATTTACCCTCTACCTTTACCACATTATTACTGGCATTTGTAATTACGTTATACCTATAATTAATTACTAAATCATTTAAATCGTAATCGCCTTTACTTGGCCATTGATCTTCAAAAGCCACTGTAGCCATGCCACTTACCGATGGGTAATAGTTATTATAAGCCTTTGTTGCATCGTTTGGATAATCTTCTAAGTTATCAGCAATTCCATCATTATCGGTATCGGTAAAAATGGTAATTGGAAGTACATTAGTTTGATTAATGGCTGTAACCGGATTTGCTTTTGCATAAAATACCACATCGTTAAAATCCTCATCACTAGCACCACTTGTTCTATTTAAGTCTTCAAAGGCAAATAAAAATCTATCAGTTGTGTTATCAAAAAACAAAACTGAATGTTCCTTTTTAGCAATATTGCTCTCGTTGGTATTTAAGGTTTTTTCTGAAAAATACAATACTCCATTTTGAATTCCTGTGCTTCTATATCCATCAGCCGAAATGGCAAATCCAATGGCGGTATCAGGCCCAAAACGCCCTATTAAAACTTTATCGCCTGTGGTTAAATTACCGCCACTACCCGAGTAAGAAGCATTTGGAAAAACTACTATTAACGAATCTATATCATTTCTGGTAGCAGGCGGATTATTTACATTGTACACATAATAAAATAATGAATTTCTATAACCTGCACCTTCGTGCACAAATGTAATCCAAACGTCAGAAATTGCATTAATTTTAACATTTCGTTCAGCTGTATTTGACAAATATGCTGGATTATAAATTGGAACCGGTCTTCTTTCCGGTAAAGAAGTATTTACGTTGGCCAAAAACGAAGATGAAACAACATCGCGAGGTGTAACCAAATAATTGGGCTTTCCATTTACTGTTTCCCAAGTACCTAATCGGTATGAAAAATCGGTTGCTTTTCCTAATGAAACCAAATTATTGGTGGTATATTTACTTTGAATGGTTTGTATTTTTAATGGGGCACTTCCTCCTAAAGTAATACTGGTAGCTGGCACCACTAAATCTAAAAGAACATCATTTGGAATTCCAATATAATCGGTATTAACTACCACTTGTTTCATATAACTTGGAATTTCGGCTTTGGCTGAAAATACACCAAAATTATCGGTTGAACCAGAAAATAAAATATTTCCATTTAAGTCAGATGCGCCATCCATTATATCAACCCTTACATTTTTAATAGGTTTATCATCATTGGTAAGTAACTGAATACTAAAGCCAATTTCGTTGGTTGTTTTAAATTCAAAATTAGCCGGAACTACTAGCTCATTAATATCTTTTATATTGGCAGGATCTACCGTTTCTGTAGTTTCCTTTGTTACTTTTTGACAAGAAAAAGCAACTAATCCTAAAATAATTAAAAATAAAAATCTTGATTTCATAGGGTTTGTTATTGAGTTATAAATACCTAAAAACTTTTGTTATTGTCTATATATCATAAAGTTATGTTGTTTAAATCATTATTTTTATTTGAAAAAATAAAATTTAAAACTGCTAAATTTATGCTGTACATTATTGATGCAATGTAAGGAAGAATTTTGAACAATGTGTTATACATTCATTAAAATTTACACCAATTGATTGGCTACAAAAATATCGAAAGCCCTATTAGCTTGTTCGTTTAGCATTTCTAAACCATTTTTGATTTTTGCACCTTGCTGTTTAGCTTTTTTTAAAAATGCAGTTTCTTCTGGTAAATAAATTAAATCGAAACAAAAATGATTACCACTAATAGCATCGTAATCAATAGGAGGAAATAAATGAACATGAGGAAACATGCCCAATGGAGTGGTATTTATAACTAATAAATTATTGGCCAAAATATCCTTATTTATTTCATGGTAATTAATTAAATGGGAATGAGAATTAACCAATTTACTAGTTACCAAAGTAAAATCAATTTGCAATTCATTACAAACAAATTGAGCTGCTTTGGAGGCTCCACCAGTTCCTAAAATAAGTGCTGAGGAAGAAAAATTTGGTGGAATAAATTTTTGCAACGAAACTTTAAAACCAAAAGAATCGGTGTTATATCCAATTAACTCAAATTGATGAGGAGTTCTATTAATTTTTATACAATTAACAGCCCCAATTTTTGCCGCACTTTCATCTAATTGATGCAAATAAGGAATTACAGATTCCTTAAATGGAATGGTAATATTTAATCCAAATAAATTCTTGTTTTTGGTAATTAAAGGAATTAATTGATCAATGCTTTCCAGTTCAAAATTTTGGTATGCATAGGGTAAATTTTGCTTTGCAAATTTTTGTGTAAAATAATCTTTCGAAAAAGTATTTTTAAGACTTCCACCTACTAATCCAAATAACTTTTGAGCAGGTAGCATATTAGTTTTTAGGCGGGGTAATTACATTACTTATAAAGGTCAAAATTTCTTTACGGCCAATTTCCTTAACCGATGAAGTTTCAAAGCAGGCAGGCAATTGCGACCAATCTAATAAAAGAGTATCTTTAAATTTTTGTATATTTTCGGCCGATTCAATTGCCTTTATTTTATCGAGTTTGGTAAACACAATTACAAATGGAACTTCCATTTTTCCAAGCATATTTATAAATGAAATATCGCTGGTTTGTGGTGGTACTCTGCAATCAATTAATACAAAAACACATTGTAAATTTTCGCGACTTTTTAAATAATCAATCAAAACTGTTTCCCACTGAGAGCGCAATGTTTTACTTCGCTTAGCATAACCATATCCGGGTAAATCAACCAAATGCCATTTACTATTAATTAGAAAAAAATTGATACTAACCGTTTTTCCTGGAGTGGCTGAAGTACGGGCTAAATCTTTACGCTCCACCAACATATTTATTAATGACGATTTACCTACATTACTTCTGCCAATAAAAGCAAATTCGGGTAAAATTCCTTTTGGGCAGCCGGCAAGGTTTGACGCGGCCATTTTAAATTCTGCAGTTTTTATATCCATTCGGCTACAAAAATGCAATTATTATTTGATGTAAAAAATATAGCTAACCAAACTTATAAATTTGTTAGTTACGTTGCATAAAAAAAGCCAGCAATGCTGGCTTTTTTGTGAGGTGGTATAAAAATTAGTATCTTCTTGGACCTCTATCGTTATTTCTTCCACCAAAACCGCGGTTTCCGCCAGCACCTTCCTCTTTTGGACGTGCCTCAGTAACATTAAGCACTTTGTTAACATGCTCTGATTGATGTAATTTTTCAATGGCTTGATTAGCTTCAGCATCGTTTGGCATTTCTACAAAACCAAAACCACGCGAGCGGCCTGTTTCTCTGTCTAAAATAACTTTTGCCGAGCTTACTTCGCCAAAGCCTTCGAATAATTGTTGCAGTTGTTCACTTGAAACACTGTAATTTAAATTTGCAACGTAAATGTTCATTTAATTATAAAATTTTATTGTTAGTTTTTTAGCCTTATGGCTTTAATTATTACAAGGGTACAAAATATTATTTATATTTTTTTCAAGTCAAAAAAATATTTTTTTCAACTTATAAATTATTGCCTATTTTTTAATAATTCCAGTGGTTTGAAATGGTATTATATTTTAGTTAACAGATTATAATTTGGTAAACTTTTGTTTAGCAATTTATTTCCGCTACTTTTGTTTATTCAGATGTTATAAACATTATTTAATAAAAAAATCATGGCCATATTTAAAAGCGATAAAAAACAAATTTTCAACCCCCAGGAAATAAATATTATTAATGCTGGTACTAGTATTGTTGGGGATATTAGCTCTGAGGGCGATTTAAGAATAGATGGGTTGGTAAAAGGAAATATTACCGTTAAATCTAAGTTAGTTTTAGGCGCAAGCAGTAAGGTAGAAGGAAACGTAAAAGCCACTAATTGCGATGTGCAAGGAACTGTAAATGGAAATATTATAATTGAAGAATTACTTTCGGTAAAAGCCACTGCTAAAATTATTGGAGATATTACTTCGCAAAAATTAATCATTGAATCAGGTGCTGAATTTAATGGACATAGCAAAATGGGGATGAACCAATCGGAAAGTAAAACTTCTAATGGAACTCAAAAACCAACTTCTTCTAGTTCAGCAAAAGCAGACTAATTCTATATTTTTAACTTATTAAAAGACGTATTTTTGGTACGTCTTTTTTTTTGAAACTTTATTTATGCAATTATTTTATTACCCAGATTTAGTAAATTCTAACTTCATTGAACTGCCAGAAGATGAATCAAAGCACTGTATTAGGGTTCTTCGGAAAAAAATTGGAGATGAAATATTTCTTATTGATGGAATAGGCAACCAAGCCTTGTGTAAAATAACAATTGATAATCCAAAAAAATGTCAATTGCAAGTATTTAATATTCAGCATTATAAAAACCAACTAGTGGGATTGCATTTAGTCATTGCTCCTACCAAAAATTTTGATAGAATGGATTGGATGCTAGAAAAATGTACCGAAATTGGTGTAACCGAAATTACTTTTATTGAAACCGAAAACTCCGAAAGAAACAAAGTAAACAGAGAGCGGTGCGAAAAAATTTTAATTCAATCCATAAAACAAAGCAAGCAGTATTGGCTTCCCAAATTAAATGATTTGGTATTGTTCAAACATTTTTTAAATAATAATAACTTAACTGATTTCAATTGTATGATGGCTTGGTGTAATGAAAATAAAACTACCATTAACCAAGCGTTTATTGAACAAAAACCTACCTTAATATTAATAGGACCAGAAGGCGATTTTACAGCAGAAGAAGCTGAATTGGCTGCACAAAAAAACTTTAAATCAATAACACTTGGTAGTAATATTTTAAGAACAGAAACCGCAGCAGTTTATGCATGTGCGGTTATTAATAACCTAAATTCAAAATGAGAGTAATTTTTGGTTGTTTATTGGTTGTTTTATTATTTAAAATTAGTGTTTGTAATGCTCAAAGTGATTCTATTTACCAAAATAAAAAAACAAGTTTTAAAAAGTATGTTATTCCTACTTTATTAATTACCTATGGTATTTCAAGTTTTAATAATAATGGCTTGCTTAGTAGCATTGCAGTAAAAGATTTCAGAAACGAACATTTTTCGCAATTCAATACTTCCATAGATGATTACTTAGTTTTTGCGCCAGGCTTACTTATACTTGGTCTTGATGCATTTAAAATAAAAAGTAGCAGTAATTTTATTAATCAAGCTGCTATAACTACAAAAAGCGTAATTTTAAGTATTGGAGTGGTAAATATTTTAAAATATAGCACACAAGTAATGCGACCTGATAACAGCACCGAAAACTCCTTTCCAAGCGGTCATACTGCTTTTGCATTTACATTAGCCGAGGTTTTGCATCAAGAATTTAAAGACAAACCTTTGGTTTATATTTCGGGTTATACCATTGCTTCTGCAGCTGGAGCCATGCGCATATTAAACAATAGGCATTGGTTTACCGATGTAATGGTAGGTGCTGGAATTGGTATGATTTCTACTCATTTAATTTATGCTACTCATCAATATAAATGGAAATTAAACAAAGGTGGTTTTTTTCCAATAGTTGGAATTAATCAGGCAGGTTTTACTTATAAATTTTAACTATATTATTATCAGAATTTTAGGTTTTAAAATACTAAAAGTTGGTTTATAAAAAAGAAAAAAATAACTTTAATTGGAATAAGTTATTTATTTTGAGTCATGAAAAAACAATTAACTTTAGTATATATTTTTTTTGCGTTCAGTTTTTATGCCAAATGCCAAAATTTAATTATTAAAAACAACAATGATTCTGTAAAAGTTGAAATTGTAGAAATAAAGGCTAATTCTATACTATGCTTGCGTTTAGAAAAACCAAAACTTTATATAAAAATACGCAAAAGCGATATAAAATATATTTTACCTTTAAGCGCAGATAGTAATGGAAAGCTATCCGTTGCTCCATTGGCTGAAAACACCGAAACTGCTGCCAAAAACAATACAAACAACTACAATTTTAAATCAGGCGATTATTTTAGAAAGGCAGGAAATAACTTAATTCTAGGGCAAACATTAAGCATTTTTGGAGCCGTAGGATTTGCAATCAATATGTCAACTGTTAGTCCTGATCCTAAGGCAACAGTGCTTACTGTTGCTATGCAAGTTGTTGCTATTTTATTAAACTACAGCGCAGCCGTAAAATTGGCTAATGCAGGTGCTTTATTAAAACAAGAACAGCAGCAGTTTATACTTAAAGATGAAGTCAAAAACTCAAAATAATTATTCCATATAATTGCTGTCAAAGTCAATGGTAAACATTCTTTTATCAATCCAATCTTCAAAAATATTGGAGTAAATAATGTTGTTTCTGTATTTAAGTTTTAGCCTGCATATTGCTTTATGTTCGCCTCTTTTGCGCATTAATTTACCAAGCAATAATTGTTTAGGAGCTAAAACTATAGATTGATAACCATTACCACACGATATTTTAAATGGTTTTTCAATATCTACCCAATTGCCTTTTGCATTGATAGCTTGTAAATACATGTAATGTAAACCCATTTTACCTTCGCCAACACAAATCAAAGAGTCGCTTAAATTTTCAATAAAAAATGGAAAAGCAGCATTGCAATAAAACGAATCTATTTTCGCTAAATCATCATTTGAATCGTAATGTTTATACGTTAAATCAATGCTTGTTTTAAAATTGGTATCTACTCGAATGGAAATATTATTTTCGTTAGCCAAATAAATTTCCATTTTTTTATCCAAGTACAAGTAATCGTCATATTTAAAAGGCTCGCGTTTTAAATAAAATGTATCCGCTTTTTTGCCAATATAATAAACAGGAAAATAACCACTTTGCATATATTCAGGATTATAGCTTTCAAAATTATTGGTCAACAAGGTGGAATCTATCAACACTATTTTGCCATTGGTTTGAATATTTACTTGAAAGCCTTCGTTTCTACATGCGACTAAAACAATCAATAACAATATAGCAATTAAACAATTTTTAACCATTACAACTCCAATCGCTTAATAATATTACCCCAATTATAAGTTTGGTAAAATTGGTTGGGAATATTGGTTAAAGGGGCATCGCAAGTTTTGATAATTGCTTGGGCAAAAAAACTTACATCGTTATCAGGAACTATAATTAACTTATTACCACAAACACTTTTTTCAATTCCAATGGCACCACTTTCAGTAGAAACTAAAGTAGCATTTCTTGCCAAGGCATCAATAGCTTTGGTTTTAACACCACCACCAGTTACAACTGGATTCAAAACCACTTTAGCTGCATCAGTGTATTCATTTAAATTTTCTACAAAACCCACATAAATAATACTTGGATTGGCTTTGATTTTTTGCTCAATGGTAAATGGTAAATTTTTACCACAAACCACTATTTTATAATGAAACTGCGGATGTTTTTGCAAGGCAGGTTGCAATTTTTCTAATAAGTATAAAACAGCATCATTATTAGGTTTATAACCCATGGTTCCATAAAACAACAATATATTTTCATCTGGTTTGATGTGATGGCGTTGTTTTACATTTTCAATTGCATTTTCTTCTTTTAAAGGAATTTGAGCCAAATCAATACCATAAGGAATTACTTGTGTTTTACTCACAGCTAATTTAAAAACTTCTACTGCCTTTTGCCTGTCTTCTTCTGTTAAAAAAAACACTTTATCTGCTGTGTTATAAGTCCATTTTTCGTAGTAAAATAATAGTTTCCACCAAGTTTTACCAATGCTTTTAAACCTTAAATGTTCAATATTATGAGCCCTGATGTATATTTTTTTATGGGTAAATATTTTCAATAACCAAAGTAACCAACCATACCAAGTTTGCTCAAAAAATAGTAAATCGATGTGTTTTTCTTTGATTAACTTTTTAATGGTAAAAAAAACAAAAATATTGATATACCTAGTTGGCTTAAATGGCATTTTAGCCAATAGTTCAAAATTAGGTTTACTAAATTTTTCGTTGTAAGGCTCTACTGTAAAAACCGTGACTTCATTGGTTTTAGCCAACTCATTGTGCAGCCCAAAAGTGCAAATTTCTCCACCTGTGGTAGCGGGTAAAAAAGGATAAGATACAATGGCAAGCACATTCATAGTGGCCAAAAATACTTTATTTTAAATATTTATAGTAGCTTTTAATTAAACTAAAGGAAAACTATGATGCTATTGAATCATTTAAAGAATTTTTATGTGGCACCATAATCAAAACTAACAATCGTTTTTTCTATCAAAAAAACATAGAACCTTTATTGTTTTGGTATATTATTGCAAACTTTTTATTTTAAGTATTTTACCAACTATGACCATTAAAGTTAAAGACCTACAATTTGAGCCATTTATTAGCCACCACAGTATTGAAGTCCGTATTACTGAGCTGGCAAACAGACTAACTGTTGATTTTCATGGCAAAAATCCTTTGTTTTTATCGGTACTTAACGGTTCGTTTATGTTTACTTCCGATTTAATGAAATCGTTTCTTTCACCATGCGAAATTTCGTTTATAAAACTAGCAAGTTACCAAGGCACAGAAAGTACAGGCCAAGTTCAAACCCTTATTGGGCTGAATAACAACATGGAAAATCGCCATGTAATTATTATTGAAGACATAGTAGATACAGGCAATACAGTAAAAAAAATATTAGAATTGGTAAAAGACCATAAACCTGCAAGTATCCAAATATTAACCTTGCTTTTTAAACCTGAAGCTTTTAAAGAAGATTTTGAAATTGACTATGTGGGCTTTGAAATTGAAAATAAATTTGTAGTTGGTTATGGCTTAGATTACGATGGCTACGGCCGAAACTTGGATCAGATTTATGTGGTGGTGTAGATGGTTTAATTGTTTAATTGTTTAATTGTTTAATTGATTAACTGTTTAACTGCTGAGTTGTTTAATTGTTTAATTGATTAATTGTTTAACTGTTGAATTGTTGTCCCGATAAATCGGGAGTTTAATTGTTGGATTACTAGATTGTTGAATTGCTGAACTGTTTTCTAATCAAATTATTAACTCGCAAACCCTTCAACCTATCAACTCAAAAACCCACAAACTCGTTAACCCGTAAACTCATCAACCAATCAACCCGTCAACCCGCAAACTCGCAATCCCATCATCCCACAAACCCATCAAACTAATTAACTTTCAAAATCATGGGGCTTTTACTTACCTTTGGCGCTTTATAAATTTGGTTGGCTATGGGGTCAGCTAATCTTCAACAAACAAAAATTACATGAATCAAAAATTACACCGCCCTTTAGTTATTGAAGTGGTTACTAACTTAAATGTTATATTCAATCAAAAAAAATATGCTGATAAAGTAATAGAGCAAAGTTTACGCAAAAACCATACTTGGGGCGCGCGCGACAGGGCTTTTATTGCTGAAAACACATACGACATTGTGCGTTGGATACGTTTGTACCAATTTTGTTTAACTGGCCACGAAGACATGCGCCCTTTGAAACAACATCAAATGTTTGCCATTTTAGCCATTCATTTTATGATTAAAGGAGTTGATTTACCAAACTGGCCTGAGTTTGATGGCATTAATTACCACATGGTAATGCAGCGCAGACAACAAGCGCTTGATATTCCTAAAATTAATCAATCGGTACCTGATTGGTTAGACAATATGGGAAATGCTGAATTAGGCGAAAACTGGCAAACAGAAATGACTGCTTTAAACCAAAAAGCACCCTTTGTAATTAGGATAAATACCTTAAAATCTACCAAAAGAGAATTAGTTAAAAACTTAGCCGATTTAAAAGTAGAAACAGAAGAAATAGAAGGATACCCTGATGCTTTGTTGGTTTTGAACAAAACCAATTTATTCAAAACCGAAATTTTTAAAGAAGGACATTTTGAAGTGCAAGATGCTTCGAGCCAAAAAGTAGCCGCTTTTTTAGATTTGAATGAACCTAATATGCGTGTAATTGATGCATGTGCAGGTGCAGGAGGAAAAAGCTTACATGTGGCTGCCTTGATGCAAAACAAAGGTAAATTGATTAGTATGGATGTGGAGCAATGGAAACTAGACGAATTGCGCAAACGTGCACGCAGAGCGGGAGTAAGCAATGTAGAAACACGTTTAATTGAAGCCAATACAGTGATTGAGTTGAAAGACTTTGCCGATAGGTTATTGATTGATGCGCCTTGTAGCGGCTTAGGGGTGTTAAAACGTAATCCCGATGCTAAATGGAAATTGCAAGCTGATTTTATTGAAAACATCAAAAAAACACAGCAAGAAATTTTAGATAAATACCACGTAATGGTTAAAACTGGAGGTAAAATGTTATACGTAACTTGTAGCATTATGCCTAGCGAAAACCAAAATCAAGTAGCTACATTTTTAACCAATAACACCAATTTTACTTTAGAAAAAGAAGAAATAGTATTACCGTCAGAAACTGGATTTGATGGCTTTTACATGGCTTTGATGGTGAAAGCATAGTTTCTTATTATTGCCAAACTTGCTATTCCGAATAACACTATGAACGATAAAATTTTCTCCTTTAATAAAAAACTATTTTGGGTTTTAGTCAGTGTTATTCTTACACATGCTTATTGTATTGCTCAGGATAGTGAAGATACCTTTCCAGACACCCTTTTAGTAAAGCTGGCAAAAGAAAAACACGTAAAATCAATTAAGGAAATTGATGTTCAAAATACAAAACAATATTTATTACAAACCCGTTGGTTTAATGATTTAGGACTTGAGGTAATCACTCAAAATGAAGGTAATAAACATACCTATGTTCAAATTTATAATAAAGAAAGCGTTGTTAAACGAATAATATATTCAACTATCAATTTAGCAGATACAGCAAAAGCCAATGATATTTATATTCATTGGTTTGATTCATTAGGGCAAAGCGTAAAGACCGAGCAAGTAATAAATGATACTTTATTACTAGTGACAAGCAATACCTATACTTACAAGGATAATATCAGTTACACTAAAGAAATTGATCATTTATATGGTCGTGGAATTTCTGAAATAAAAATAACCTTTACTGATAACTTTAGGATTATTAGTTATATTGATTACAACTCCGATACTTTAATTGAAAAACAAAGAAGCTACTATAGTAAATACAATCAACTTAATCAACTAACTGAACAAGGTAAATTAAACTATGAAAAAGGATTTGAAGAATTCATAGATAATTTTAAAGGCGATCAAAACAATTTATTAGCATTCTTCATGTTTGCCAAAGACTCCCTTGCTAGATTAGAACTTTCAGGTTTGATAAAACCACAATTTATTACAGATAAAAAATACTTTTATACCAACGGAAAGTTGACTTTAATTGAGGAAGAGCCTTTAATAAAAAAATATTATAGTTACAATGCTTTCGGACTACCAAAAGAGGTATTGATAAAATCATACGATAAAACGGGGGAATTATTAAGTAAAATATTGTATTTGTACAATGAAAAGAACTTACCTATTGAAGTAAGAGTATATGATAACACTAATAAAATAACGAGTAAACGATTATATACATACACTTTTTAAATAGGAAACTTAATAGTTTAATCAACCGCTACAAATTATCTTTTTTACATTATCTCTCAAAATTTGCTTTAATTTTTGGTTGTTGTAGCTCCAAAAAATTCGCAATGCCGATTATTATTTGCAAAAGCGGCAAACGACGAACAATTAAAATCGGTTGGAAATCAAACTGGAGGTCGTATTTTTCTATTTATGAATACAGATAATTTTGATGGTGAGTATCAAAATTTAATTGATAATCAGATCAAGATTGTTCGCGAACCAAGTAATGAAACTTACGGAAGAGTATTGGTTTTTGAGGATTTGTATGGTAATTTATGGGATTTGATTGAGCCAGTTTCGACTGAAAATACTAGTTTTTACTCGACTGCTATTGTAGCTATTAAACCTGAGGTTCATTTTGATCCCGGCGCTAGCCGTATTCCTTGGCGCTGGTCTTGGCGCTTTGGCCCGCTGGCAATTAAGTGTCTGGCTGAATGCAAAATCAGCGGTACCTTTAGGTACGCTGGCAGCCAACTGGGTAGGCGGTTTGTTCATCGGACTCATCGCTGGCTATTTAAGCGCCCGCCCAGACATTTCGCCTGTGTGGCGCTTGTTTTGGGTGACGGGTCTGCTAGGCGGGCTAACCACCTTTTCCACCTTTAGCGCAGAATCGGTGGGTTTTTTAGAGCGCGGGCAGTGGGGTTTGCTGCTGGCGCATAGCGGCTTACATTTGCTGGGCAGTGTGGCGCTGGCGGCACTGGGGTTTTGGCTGATGAAAATACGATGAGTGCTTTCTTGCTCAGTGGCGAAACTCGCCTATACCCGATTGTTGGCGACCCCATTGCGCAAGTGAAATCGCCTGCAGAAC
>JBGSBN010000044.1:0-19611 GCA_041730515.1 Methylacidiphilales bacterium
CTATAAACAATACTGAAAAATCTAAAGGATTTTTTACAATATTGTTTGCCAAGTCAAGCATCATGGCTATGCCACTCGCATTATCGTTTGCTCCAGGAAAAATAGCTGGTCCAAATTTTCCTAAATGGTCGTAATGAGCGGTAATAACTATAAATGAATCAGGATATAATTTTCCTTTTACACTTGCTAACACATTTTGTGTTTGGTGATTTATTGGAATCGATTCAATATTAATTTCCAACGACAACATGGTGTGCTTAATAGCATCCTTCTGAATATAAATAATGGGAAAATCTTCTTTTTGAAGTGCTACACTCCAAGTAAATTTATCTTGTTTGTCGAAAATAATTCCTTTAGCACCCACCAAATTCGACAAAATATTTTTTGCCCTTTCGTTATTCAAAAAGGTTTTACCTTTTAACTCGGTAGCTACTATAAATGTGCGTCTGTTTAGTTTTTTTATAAATAATTCATACGCATTTGTATTATCAATAGTAGCCGAATCAATATAAACTATTTTGTAGTTTCCCTTTACCATTGGGCAGCCAGCATTTACTATAAATTCTTTTCCTGGCTCAAGTCCAATATCATCTATTTTTAAAAAAGTTTCTCCCGGAAACGTTATTACTTGAAAACCGAAATTTTGCATGTAATCAATTGTTGGCGAGCCTAATCTATTTTTTCTAAATGTTTCAGCTATAAATTTAGCTGCTTTTTTATCGCCATCGTTAATATAACCTCTTCCTGAAAAATCATCGGAACACAGCTTTTCAATTACTTGCTTGGCGTACTCTTTATTTTGAGCTTTTGAAATAATAGGCAAAGAGCAATAGGCAATAAGCAATAAGCTACTGGCTACTTGCAGCTGGTAACTAGCAAAAAATCCATTGCCTTTCTGCTTTAGCCAAGTAGAAAAAGATGAATTAAAGTTATGTTGGTTTTTGAAAACACCAAACTTAGGCAAGCAACTAGCAAAAGATTCATTGCCGTTCGGCTTTAGCCAACGGAAAAGGAAAAAAGAAGAAACTATCAAGCAAAAAAATTCCTTTGAAATAGTTTTAATGGGCTTTCTCAGGATTCTCATTTTATAAAAATAATTATTTAAAGTGCCACAACAGTGTACTCGTAACTTTCCATAATTAAGTTTGCAAGCAATTTGGTGCAAGCCGTTTCAACCATTGCTTTAGCTTCTGTTTCGTTGGCTGCATCAAGCTCTAAAGTAATGTGTTTTCCAATTCGTACATTCGATACAGAAGGTAATCCAATGTTTGGCATAGAACCAGTTACTGCTTTTCCTTGTGGATCTAATAAAGCCTTGTGAGGCATAATGTTTATGTGGGCTGCGTATTTCATTTTTTAGTTTGAAAATTATTATAAATTGAAAAAAGTATGTACAAAATAATGCTGATGTTTATTCCTAAATATCCAAATGCAAATAAACTAATCAAACAGCAAATTAAAAAGATATATCGCAGTTGATTTGCTTGCCATGCAAAACTTTTAAATTTTAAAGCAAATAAGGGCAACTCAGCTACTAATAAATAAGCACTTACAAACGGAAAAATTACCAAAAACCAAATATTTTGAAAAATGCTTCCTAAACCAAATGTATTGGCGCTGATTACAAATGGAATAGCTGCTATAAATAGCGAATTAGCTGGAGTAGGAACACCAATAAATGAATCGGTTTGGCGAGTATCAATATTAAATTTAGCCAACCTAATAGCCGAAAAAACAGGTATTAAAAATGGCAAGTACGAGTGGATATCAAAATGGTTAAAATCGATTGGAATACTGGTTATTTTATAAAAAATAAATCCGGGGGCTACACCAAAACTTACACAATCGGCCAATGAATCTAGTTGTTTACCCATTTCGGAACCAACTTTTAAAGCGCGAGCCACAAATCCGTCAAAAAAATCTAAAATGGCTGCTGCACCTATAAAATAAGCTGCCCTTTCCAAATCATTATCCACTAAACTAGAAATAATTGAAAGGCATCCGAACAATAAATTGAAAGAGGTGAGTGCATTTGGAACGTGTTTTTTCATAAGTTTTGGTTTTAAAAACTTTTGCAAAGTATTGGTAATTTAATTATTTGACAAAACACAGATAATAATTAGGTTGCTTTTATGCCTTATACTTTTAATTTTGAAGTGATAATTTAAAATAAAAAATGCATAAAACGCTCGTATTTACATTTTTAACTTTTTTTTCAGTTGGGCTTTTTGGCCAAAATAAAATAGTTTTAAATAATAAAGGAAAAAAAACCACCTTAAATTGCTCAGAAATAGCAAGCTATGAAAATGTTAATGGCAGCATTAGTGTGAGTATTTTAACTACCAACGGATTGCATTTGCAATTAAATAATATAAATGAAAATCAATTTAAATGCGGGGCAAGGCTAAGTTCAAAATTATTTAAGTTGGTTTTGATAGATAATAAAAATGAAATCACTTACTTATCTAACTCAGGTGTTCAGGTATTGGTAAAATGCAAAAAAATTAAAAATGATTACGAAATTGTTTTTTCAGGAATTGTTAGAAATAAAGAACAAAGAATAAGCGTTACTTCTTTTTTGCAGGTAAAAGCCACACCTAAACAATATTTAAAAACATTTTAAAAAAATAATAAAATTTTATGTACAAAAAACTACTAAGTGTAACTGTTGCAATTTTATTGGTTAGTCAACTAAATGCACAATCACTTCCTAAAGTGCCACACAGAAGTTTACTAGAAGCAAAAAATGCCAACGAACTTCAAATAATTTATAATGAAAACATTACCGCTGAACTAGATTATGCAAAAAATGTTTTAGGACTAAGTTTAGCACCTCAAGTTTTTTCTGATGGAACAGTAGTTCAATTGGTTGGTATTTCGCAAACTGGAATTCCACGTTATTTAAAAACGTATAACTCTGGCGCAGCCAAAACCATTGGAACCGATAAAGCTTATGCTGGAGGCAGTTTGGGTTTAAGTTTAAGCGGAAGTGGTTTAACTAATCGTTTAGGTGTGTGGGATGGTGGAGCTGTGAGAACAACTCATCAAGAATTTCAAGGCCGTGCTACTCAAATAGATGGTGCTACTAGTTTGAACGATCATGCTACACACGTTGCAGGAACCATGGTGGCTGGTGGCTTTCAAGCCAATGCAAAAGGTATGGCCTTTCAAGCGCCATTAAAATGTTATGATTGGACCAACGATAATTCAGAAATGATTACTGCCGCTGCTGCGGGAATGCTAATTTCGAACCATAGTTATGGAAATATTTGTGGTTGGAATTATGACGAGACCAGTACCCAGTGGAGATGGTATGGCGATGTATCGGTTAGTAGCACTGAGGATGTTAAATTTGGAATGTATGATTCTGAATCGCAGGCATGGGATCAAATAGTTTATAATAATCAGTTTTACTTACCTTTTAAGGCAGCAGGAAACGATAGAGGTGATCAGCCAAGTGGGTCAAATGCAAAAACATATTTTGATAATAATATTGGCGATTGGACGCCATTTACAGGAACTGTTCCTCCAGCTGATGGACAGTATGATTGTATAGCAACTTACGCAAACGCTAAAAACATTATGACTATTGGTGCGGTAAATAAAATAACAAATGGTTGGACAAGCGCAGGTTCTGTAGTTATGAGTTCATTTAGTGGTTGGGGTCCAACAGATGATGGACGTATAAAGCCCGATGTATGTGCGGCAGGTGTTAACCTATATTCAAGCTTTTCAGCATCTGATAACACCTATAGCACCATTAGTGGAACATCAATGGCTACTCCAAGTGCTAGTGGCTCAGCATTATTAATTCAACAGCATTACAATAATTTAAAAGCTAAATTTTTGCGCGCATCTACTTTAAAGGGCTTAATTATTCAAACTGCTGATGAGGCTGGAACTGCGCTTGGTCCAGATTATTCATTTGGTTGGGGATTAATGAATACTGCAAAAGCGGTGCAAACTATAACCGATAGTGGTACCAATAATATTATTGAAGCATCAATGCCAGTAAGTTTAATTCCATATACCAGAACAATCGTTACTTCGGGTTCAGCTCCAATAAAAATTACAATTTGTTGGACAGACGTTCCTGCAAGTGCTGCTTCTGGGAGTCTGCTTGATGAGGCTACTGCTAAATTAGTAAACGACTTAGATGTAAGGTTGATTAGATTAAGTGATAATGTAGAATTTTTACCATACATTTTAAATCCAGCAACACCTAATGCGGCTGCCACCACTGGCGATAATACAAGAGACAATGTAGAACAAATTGTTTTAGCAGCTCCAACTGCAGGAACTTATACTGTAAAAGTAACAAGCAAAAAAGCTTTAGCTAATAATGCAGCACAACCTTTTTCATTAATTATTAGTGGCATTTCGCCAAAACCAGCAGCTAATTTTACTTCATCTACAAAAATGTCGTGTGTGGGTAGCCAAGTAACTTTTACCAATACATCGGTTTCAAGTACATCTCGTATATGGTATTTTCCAGGTGGCACCCCATCTACCTCTACTGCCAATAATCCAATAGTTACTTATGCAGTTGCAGGCAATTATCCAGTTTCACTTAAAGTAGTTGGTTTAGCAGGTGAAGACTCTATTTATTTAAATAATTATATGAAAATTGGTGGACTTACCTTGCCATTAATAGAAACTTTTGAAAATTACTCTGCTACAGCTGGTTTATGGAAAATTACCAATAACTATGCAAACGATACACTTGGATGGCGTAAATTTACAAATACTTTAGGAACCTCGCCCGGAAATACAGTTTATGGATTAAATTTTTGGGATAATATTAATTCTACCAGACGTTACCAAATTCAAACACCAATTCTTGACTTTAGAGGGATGCAAAATGCCAATTTAGCTTTTCAGCATGCTTATACAAGATATGCCACTACCGATAGAGATTCATTAGTAGTTAGTATAAGTACCAATTGCGGAACTTCTTGGACTAGGCTTTTAGGTTTAACAGAAACAAGGCCAAATAATGGTGCTAGAATGGCAACTTTTACCGAAAATGGAGGTATTGCTCAAACATCAACAACACCATTTATTCCATCAAAAGCTGCTGATTGGTGCGGTACAGATGTAAATGGAAGCCCTTGTAATAACATTAATCTTACTCCTTATATTGGGTTAAATAATTTAGTGATTCGTTTTGAGGCTTATTTTAGCGCTGGAAATAATTTATTTTTAGATAATGTAAATATTACAGGAACTCCTTTTAGTCCTAAGGCTGGTTTTACCGCTCCAAGTTTAGTTTGTAATAACCAAAATTTCACTTTATCCGACACCTCTAAAAATAATCCAAGTCAGTGGGAATGGGCAATTAGTGGACCACAAAATTTATCATTCACCACACAAAATCCTATACTTAATTTAACCACTCCAGGTGTTTATAATGTAAAATTAAAGGTAACCAATATTTCAGGAACGGATAGTACTATCATTAATAATGCTTTTGAAGTTTTACCAAGCCCAGTAAAGCCAACTGCTACTGTTTCGGGTTCTTTAACCATCTGCGATATTGATTCTACACTTATAACCACCACAGCTTCTAATGTGCAATGGTATAGAGATAGTGTGGCAATAAATGGTGCAATTGGCGCTACATTTTATAATAAATTAGCTGGAAAAATAGCTGTTCGTACTTTTGCTACTAACGGTTGCGCAGCGCAAAGCGATGTTTTTACATTTAATACTGGTAGTAAACCACCAGTAGCCACTATTACCAAATCGTTAAGCGGAAATGTATTTTGCGAAGGAGGATCATTTGTTTTAACCTCTAATGCATCAAATTCAAATCAGTGGGTGAGAAATGGAATTGACCTGCCAAACCAAACCAATACCAGTCTAAACTTTAATGACTCTGGTACTTTCAATGTAAAAGTTGTAAATGGAGGTTGTTTCTCATTGTCGCAACCATTAACCATTAGTAAATTGGCTAAACCTCAAACAACAGAAATTTTAGCCAGTAGATTTGCTTATAAAAATGATACTGCTACCTACTCGGTTACAGGATTAGCTACATCTACATTTACTTGGGCAGTTAGCGGAGGAACCATTCAAAGTGGACAGAATACCAATAGCGTGGTAGTAAAATGGAATGCAGGGACTTCAGGCAGCGTTCAAGTAACTGAAAAAGGAACAAATGGCTGCAATGGTGCTACTAAAATTTATCCTGTGGGTATTTGGAATGTTAGTGTTCAAAACATTGGCTTAAACAATGAAATTGTTTTATACCCAAATCCGGCAAATAATTACCTAAACGTTAAATATTTGGGTAACTCGATTGGCACTTTAGATGTGAAAGTTTTTGATATTTTAGGTAAAAATGTAATTAACCAAACCATCAATTTTGCAAATAAAGATGAGCAAACCATTGATATTGCGCATTTACCTAAAGGAATTTACATTGTAAAATACAGCTCGGCTAATTTTACAGGTAATAAAATAATTACCAAAGAATAATTAATTAGTAAAATACAATTGAAAAGAACACGCCCAAAGCGTGTTCTTTTTGTTATAAATAGTTAAAATTGAACGAAAAGTACCGATTATTTAAACAATTAACACCAGAGCAAACAAGGCGTAAACAAGAGTTTACAAACGTGTTAGTAAAATATTTACCCAATGAAGCCATTGACTATTGTGTTGAATTGATTATTTTTCATCAAGTACATTTGCACATAGAAAATGAAAGAAAAAGTAAATATGGCGACTATAGCCCGCATAATGGAAAGGGAAACCGAATTAGTATCAATTTTAACTTGAGTAAATTTGATTTTTTGATTACTTTTATTCACGAACTTTCTCACCATACAGCTTATGTAAAATATGGACATCACCACGAACCGCATGGCGAAGAATGGAAGCACGAGTTTCAAAAAAATATGTTACCTTTTTTTGAACACGAAACTTTATTTCCTTATGATTTAAAAGCAGCCATTGCCAAACACATGCGCAATCCAAAATATACGCACTCGGCCGATGTAAAGTTATTGCAAGTATTAAAAAAATACGATGAACGCAAGGCAAATACTATAGTTTTGGTTGATTTACCTAATGGAACTCTGTTTAAAATGAAAGGGTATATTGATACTCTGCGTAAAATTGAAAAATTACGTACTTATATTTTATGCGAAACATTAACAGGCAAAAAATACCGTGTTCACGCCATGGTAGAAGTTACTTTGGTTGAAAATCAATAGAATGACTAAAACAAAACAATTTTTTTTATTGTTCTATAGGTATTAAAATTTACTTTTGCAGTAGTATTTTTTTAAATAAAAATTCAAAGACCATGATTACAGTAAGCGAAAAAGCAAAAAAACGTATAGCAGAACTTAAAATAGAGCAAAATTATACCCCATCTCATTTTTTAAGAATTGGAGTTGAAAGTGGAGGTTGTTCTGGACTTTCGTACAAATTAGATTTTGATACCGAAATAAAACCGGGAGACGAAAAGTTTGGAGATAATGGAGTTGAATTAGTTACAGATAAACGCAGCGTGCTGTATTTATTTGGAACAGAATTAGATTTTACAGACGGTTTAAACGGAAAAGGGTTTACTTTTAACAATCCAAATGCCTCACGTACATGCAGTTGTGGAGAAAGTTTCTCTGTATAAACATTTTTTTTTTGGAGTGTTTGATTTTTAAATCAAAAAAGTATATTTGCAACCCCTTAATAGTTATCAACAAATAACTAATATTTTTAAAGAGATAAATTATAAACAAAGATGGCTAATCATAAATCAGCAATAAAACGTAACAGAAGTAACGCAACTAAGCGTTTACGTAACCGTTATCAAGCAAAAACAACTCGTAGTGCTATTAAAGAACTACGCTTATCTGAAGATAAAGCTGCAGCTTCAGAATTATTTAAGAAAGTAGCTAGCATGTTAGACAAATTGGCTAAACGTAGCATTATTCACAAAAATAAAGCTGCTAACCAAAAGTCTAAATTGGCTAAATTAATCAGTAAAATTGGTACAACTCCTAAAAAAGTTGGTAAATCAAATAAGAAAAAAGCTGCATAAGCAACTAGTTTTTCTTTATAAACTATTATTTTTAAAAGCTTACTCAAATATTTTGGGTAAGCTTTTTTGGTTTTACCTATTTAAACTATTTTGCCATTAATAAATAAGTACACATGGAAGATAATTTTGATAAATTTGGTGGTATAAAAACTTGGGCAGAAGATGATAGGCCACGTGAAAAATTTTTGCTAAAAGGAAAACAATCTTTAAGCAATGCTGAACTTTTGGCTATTTTAATTGCTACGGGCACCAAAAATGAATCTGCAGTGGGATTGGCCCGAAAAATATTACAACTTACTTCCGAAAACATTAATGAATTAGCCAAGCTAAATGTTAATGAACTTAAAAAGGTGAAAGGAATTGGCGAAGCCAAGGCCATTACCATTGCTGCTGCACTTGAATTAGGCCGTAGACGAAAGGACGAAGAAGCCAAACAAATTGAAATTATAAAAAATTCACAGCAAGCATTCCATTATTTTGAGCCTTTAGTGGCCGACTTACCTCACGAAGAGTTTTGGATTTTATTGTTAGCTAGGAACCGAAAAGTGATAGCTAGGAAAAAAATTAGTGAAGGTGGAATAACAGGAACGGTGGTGGATACCAAAATAATTTTTAAACATGCCATCGAAAATTTGGCAAGTTCTATTGTGCTTTGCCATAACCACCCATCGGGTAATTTACAGCCAAGTGATAATGATATTCAAATTACTAAAAATTTGAAAAATGCAGGTAAAATTCTCGATATAGAAATTGTAGATCACATAATAGTTGGGAACGACAAATATTATAGTTTTGCTGATAACGATAATTTTTAAACCATTTTATAAAAAAACTATCAAAGCCACATATTTACTAAACCCCTAAATTAATTGAAAGCAGAAGTTACTGATAGTGAAATTATTGCAAAATTTGCAAATGAGCAAACCAAAACTGCTGCTTTTGAACTTTTATTGGACAAATACCAAAAAAAAACGTATTGGCACATTCGCAGAATTGTTATTGACCACGATGATGCAGATGACATTTTACAAAATACTTTTATAAAAATTTGGGAAAACTTAAGCAAGTTTAGAGAAGATAGTAAGCTATATACTTGGATTTACCGAATTGCTACTAACGAAGCACTCCAATTTATAGAAAAAAAGAAGCAAAATTTTAATACCTCACTAGACGATGAAAATTCCTCTTATTTAGGCAATAAGCTTACTGCTGATAATTATTTTGACGGCAATCAAATAGCGCTAAAATTGCAAGAAGCTATTTTAACTTTACCCAATAAACAGCGATTGGTATTTAATATGAAGTATTTTGACAATATGAAATATGAAGAAATGCAGCAAGTTTTGGAAACTAGTGTGGGCGCGTTGAAAGCTTCTTATTTTCATGCGGTAAAAAAAATAGAAGAATACCTAAAAAAACCAAATAATAGATAATATGCTTAAATTTATACAACAATTTAAAACCTTACAAAGTGCGGAGTTAGCTAGTTATAGTCCTGGTTTAAATACCATAAAAGCACTTTTAGTATTAATAGTTATTTTTGGGCATGCCATTAATATTTACTCCAATTTGCAAATTGTATATTTTTTTCACATGCCGTTATTTTTGTCAATTAGTGGTTTTTTAGTAAAAAAATCTGCTTTTGATGAAGGTTTATTTTCGTATTTTAAAAAATTAACAAACCGAGCAATTATTCCTTGGATTATAGCATTTTGTGTTTTTATTCCAGTTTTATTTTTTAATAGATCTATAGCTACTTTTTCGTTTAAAGACATCCTTTATCCTTATTACCATTTATGGTATATTCCAGCTTATTTAGTAGCTGTCATTTTTTGTTTTTTTACCTTAAAATTTAAAATTCCAAGTTGGTTGGTATTAATTTTTACTGCTTTAGTTACTTCCTATTGGTTTGTAACTTACCGAAACAATACACTTCAACCTGAACAATTACCGCTTTATTTTTTAGGCGATAAAAGAATTTATGGATACCTTTTATTTTTTTATTTAGGTTTTGCTATCAAAAATAAAATTATAAACTTTAGACCAAATGCATTTGTATTAATTTTACTAATTGGATTATCTGTAATTACTATTTTGGCCTTTATTTTTAAGCATCTGCCCGAGTTTACCTTACTAATTCCTTATTTAATTTGTAATATTTGTTTAGTGTTTTTTATTGTGATTTACACCTCATCGCAAAACTGGACCGATAATAAGTTTTTGGAATTTTTGAACAATCAATCTTTAGGGATTTATCTATACCATCCTTTATTTATTTTTATGGCCTACGAATGGTTGCAAAATCCTGAGAGAGACAAAACCAGCACCATGGAAGCTATTGTAATTTTTGTAATTTCTACCTTTTTAAGCACGGTTTTAGTGTGGTTATTTACTCAATTTGAAATTACCAATAAATATGTATTAGGGAATATAAAAAAGGAAAATATTTAAAATTATTTGGTTTGCAATTAAACCATTTCTCTTTATCGCTATCCATATAAAAACAAAATGAAAAACGAATTTGAAAATATTGATGATGGTTTTTTGAAAAACTTGAATGCCAAGGAAGGTTTTAATACACCTGATGGTTATTTTGAAAAATCGAAGGAAAGTATTTTAGCTAAAACAACAACAGAGCCTAATTTAAATTTGGATAAAATGGAAGGAGGTTTTACCATTCCAACCAATTATTTTGAGGAAAATAAGGCGGCTATTTTAAGTAAAACAAATAAGCCTCAAGCCCTAAAAATAGCGCTATTTAATTGGAAATATTTAACAGGAATTGCTGCATTATTTGTTGCTGTTTTAGGAATTATTATTTTTATAAATAACCAAAATTCAACCAATTTAAGCGCTAACTTAAACAAAGTAAGTAACGAGGAAATGATTGATTATTTGGCAAATAACGATGTAAGAGTAGAGTGGATTAATGAGTTAAAGCCGATTACCCAAGTAGAACAAAATGGGCATAATAATACCAACGAAATGGAACAGTATTTAATGGATCATGCCGATGAACAGGCTTTATTAGATGAATTATAAAAAAAGACAAATTATGAAAAAGTATATTTTAATTATTGCCATGTTTATTGCTTTTAATAGCAACCTGATGGCTCAAAAGGGCGAACGTTTAGAGGCCATGAAAATTGGATTTATTACTGAACGCTTAAATTTAACAGCCGATGAAGCAAAAGTATTTTGGCCTGTTTATAATAAATTTACCGAAGAATTGAAAAAGTTGCGATTAAGCACCAAAGGTAAAATTACCGAAGAAATGGCCGATATGCCCAACATGACCGAAGCCGAAGCTGAAAAAGTATTGGCCGATATGGTTAATTTTAAAATAAATGAAGCTGAATTGATCAAAAAGTATGCAGCAGAGTTTAAAAAAGTATTGCCAATAAAAAAGGTAGTATTGCTTTTTAAAGCTGAAAATGATTTTAAACGTGAGCTATTAAAACAGCTTGCCAACAGAAAACGCGATTAGAAAATCGAAATCAGTGTTTTTATTGCAATATTTTTATTTCATCACCATTTCTGAAAAAATGTAGTTTTAAAGTTTCACTCGAGGTATCGCTGGTGTAAACTCCTCTGTTAAAAATTAAATCATCGTAGCGCATTTTTACATCAAATTTACCTGTTAAATGATTGCTGGTATCAGCTCCGGTAAATTCAAATTCTAAAAAATATTGATTGTTAATGCTCCAAGTGCCTTTACATGTTGGATTTTGGGTAATGATGCTGCTATCAGATTTGAACTCAATTTTAAAGGAATTTTGGTCATTAACAAATTCACGCGAGTCGTTATAAACCATTTTTCGTTTGTTAAATCTACGATTTTCAAGTTGAAATAAGGTCCATGGTTTACTGCAAAGTTCCTTTACTAGCGAATCTGTTATTTTATCGCGTTTGGTAAAAAAATAAGTGTATTTGGTACTGTAAACAGTGTCTGACTTAAAGTTACATGCCCCTAAAATGCACAAAGTAATTATACCAATAATCCAGTTTTTCATTAATCAATAATTTTTTGGATGGCAATATAAAACAAGGTTTTAATTTTAAAACAATTTGTATAAAACATTCCAATCAACAAAAAATCAAAATCTTAGGTATTAAAGCGTAGGTGGCTTATATTTGCGCCTCAAATTTTAAAGCTTTATAAGCAATGTTAGATAAATTAGAAGCAATTTATACCCGCTTTAAAAATGTGGAAGAACTTATCAGTCAGCCAGATATACTTTCTGACATGAAACGTTTTACTACATTAAATCAGGAATATAAAAACTTAAACGGAATTGTTAATAAATACCATGAGTATAAAAACTTAAGAGACAATATTGACAATGCACGAGATATTTTAAAAAACGAAAAAGATTCGGATTTGCGCGATATGGCCAAGGAAGAATTGGATATGTTAGATCCAAAAGTGCAGCCTTTGGAAGAAGAAATTAGAATTTTATTGATTCCAAAAGAGCCTGAAGACGCAAAAAATGCAACCATAGAGATAAGAGGTGGAACTGGTGGTGATGAAGCCTCATTGTTTGCTGGCGAATTATTTAGAATGTATAGCCGCTATTGCGAAAGCAAAGGCTGGAGAACCGAAGTGGTTGATTTTACAGAGGGTTCGGTTGGTGGTTACAAAGAAATTGTGATGGAAGTAACTGGCGAGGATGTGTA
The DNA here is from genome assembly GCA_041730515.1 of Methylacidiphilales bacterium. Taxonomy (GTDB): domain Bacteria; phylum Bacteroidota; class Bacteroidia; order UKL13-3; family UKL13-3; genus JAAFJM01. Next base: position 12,728 of record JBGSBN010000044.1, read on the forward strand.
TGGAATTTTAAAATACGAAAGTGGTGTTCACCGTGTTCAGCGTGTGCCCGATACCGAATCGCAGGGTAGGGTTCATACTTCGGCAGCTTCTGTAGTGGTTTTACCTGAAGCTGAGGAGGTGGATGTAGAGCTTAATCCTGCAGATATTGAAATGCAAACTTCGCGCTCAGGCGGTGCTGGAGGACAAAATGTAAATAAGGTAGAATCGAAAGTACAGTTAACACATAAACCTTCGGGAATTGTGGTGGTTTGTCAGGTGGAACGAAACCAAAAAGGTAACCGTGAGCGTGCCATGCAAATGTTAAGAACCAAATTGTACGAAATTGAATTGAAAAAACACTTAGACGGTATTTCGAGCAGACGTAAAACCATGGTTTCTACTGGTGATAGAAGTGCTAAAATTAGAACCTATAATTACCCGCAAGCACGTGTAACAGACCATAGAATAGGGTTAACCAAATATAATTTGCCAGAGGTTATAAATGGTGATATTCAAGAGTTTATAGATCAATTGCAAATAGCCGAAAATGCTGAAAAGCTAAAAGAAGGCGGCATGAACTAGTATTGGTTTTATACTTTAGGCTAATTTATTAAAAGGTTAAATTTACATCAAGCATTTAAGTAATTACATTTAAAATCAGTATGTTTGATGCTTTCTATTTAATGAAATGAAAAATATTAAATATTTATTTTTTGTATTAACAGCAATTACCGTTTTTGGTTGTAAAAAAGGATATGAAGGCGAACTAAACTCTCAGCCAAATCCTGAAACTTTTATGGCCGTTAATAAAATTGAACGCAGTGGCGTTAACCGCTTAACTACCAGAGTGGATGCTTATTGGTGGGGCACTTCGCAAAATGGTTTTGTGGTTGGTTTTGAGGTTTCTATTGATAGTATGAAAACTTGGACTTATACCACCCGAACCGATAGCAGTATATTATTAATTATTCCACAAGGTAGCGATACTGCCAATATCGATGTGTTTGTAAGGGCAGTTGATAACGTAGGAAAAAAAGATTTAACACCAGCAAGTTTAGCTTACCCGGTAAGAAATTCTGCCCCAACTGTTGGTATGAGCAATGTTGCAGGTAAAAAAACCACTAAATCATTTCCTGCCGTTCACTTTTTTTGGACTGCTAATGATGCGGATGGTTTGCAAGATATAAACGGATTTGAAGTGTTTTTAAACGATACCAACTTACCACCTTTTTCGCTTGGAAGCAGCATTAATGATGTTACCGTCATGGCTGATGCTAATTTTTCAGATTCTTGTATGGTGTTTCCAAGTAATAAAACTAAAGCACTTGACGGCCGCATAAAAGGAATAAAATACAATGCTTGGAATTACTTTTACATACGTGCTTTAGATAGGGCAGGTTTGCGTTCAGCATTTGTGTTTGATTCTGTTTTTATAAAAAAACCTGTATCTAAAGTGTTGTTTATCAATGCTTACCTAACATCTCGCAATGCGCCACAAAATTTTATAGCCACCAGAACGGTTAGTTTTATTCCTGCTTTCGATACTTTATATTTAAACAATAGAGACGCACAACAAAATAGTTTTGAACAATCGCCTGATGCATTAACCCAAGCAAGGGTATTTTCATTTTTCGATAAAATTATTTGGATAAGCGATGAAGGAGCCACAGCAGCAACCTTATCTTTGGCCCAATTAAGCACAGTTGATTTTTTTGAAAATGGTGGCCGCATGTTTATGATGTGTAATTTTGGCTCTGATATTCCAAATGAATTAGAGAGTTTTGGGTTTACACCTATTCAAAAATTGGTAACCGATTCAAGCGGCTTGGCCATAAGAATGAATGTAAATGATGAAATGACTCCTTTCGATAATACGTGGCCAACTTTAAAATGTAATACCATTATTTCGAGTGCAAGGCCATTTTTTACCCAAACCACGTCAAGCGGAACCAGCAGTTTTGACTCCACTTATAAAGCCAAGTTAATTACCTTAGGTCCTGGTGGTGTTAAACCATTTAATGGCCAATCCACTGTGGTTGGTAAACGTATTTCGCTAAAATACAATAGAACTGCTTTGGTATTTATGAGTTTACCTGTTCAAAACCTGAATGGAAACAGCAATGGGAATTTGTTTTTAGAAAAAATATTAAAAGACGAATTAGGATTTTAGATTGAAAAACATCATCATCTTTGCATCAGGGAGCGGTAGTAATGCTGAAAACATAGCCCAATATTTTACCAATAATAGTAACGTAAAAATACAAGCTGTATTTACCAATAATGCGCAAGCAGGTGTAATTGCTCGCATGGAAAAGTTTAATATGCCATGTGTGGTTTTTAACCGTGCAGAGTATAAAGATGAAGCTTTTTTCCTCCATCAAATTAATCAATACCAACCTGATTTAATAGTATTAGCAGGTTTTTTATGGCTTGTACCAACATTTTTGGTGCATGCATTTCCTAATAAAATTATCAATATTCATCCTGCTTTGTTGCCAAAATTTGGCGGAAAAGGCATGTACGGAATGCATGTGCATGAAGCGGTAAAAGCTGCTAACGAAACCGAAACGGGTATTACCATTCATTATGTAAACCAACATTTTGACGAAGGTGAACCCATATTTCAGGCCAAAGTAGCATTAACCCAAACCGATACACCTGATACTATTGCGCATAAAATCCATGATTTGGAAATGACTCATTTTCCAAAAGTGATAGAAAACTTATTGTTGTACTAATCTGCTCAAAATTAATTAGCAATTTTTCTGCTTTCCATAAAATTACTTGCTAAATGGTAATTAATATGGAACCAAATAAAAATACAAGGTACTGCTTTTAGTACATAAGGCACTATAATATGCACTCGTACATAAGGAGGAAATAAATCGGTGGGAGAAAGGCTAGTAAGTAAAATACAGCTAATTAGTAAGCCATTTTTAAGTTTGCTTGCAGGCATTAATAAATAATACAATGCCACTCCTACCAAGGCTATATTAAACGTACTTGATTCAGCTTTATGATTAAAAATAATTACCCAAATACAGCTACTAGCAAAAAGCAAAGTTCGTTGTGAAGCTGTATTGTTTTTTATAAATAATAAAATACTAGTGCCCAATACCAATAAGCCTGCACCTACTACAGCACTTTTATTTGGTTCAATAAAAAACCAAGTTTTTATCCAACCCATTACCGAAAGGCCATAACTTACTGAGTGATCTTGCTGAAGCATTAACCACCAACTTTTATATAAAAAGATCAACTGATTTGGGCTGACTACAACTAACGGAATTAGTAGCAAAACCACAAACCAAATTATTGACCATAAAATAAATTTAGGTTTTTGGTTATACAATAAAAACAATGGAAAAAGTATCAAGCCAAATAATTTTATAAATACCGAAAGCATGAGCATTAATGCTGCCCAATGCGGCTTTTCTGATTCGAAAAAATGATAAGCAAACAAGAACAATATAACCATTAAAATATTGGTTTGTGCGCTTTGTAAGCTGGTTAATGTTTCAAAAAAAATCAATAATAAGACTACTTGTTTTTGGGATGTGTTTAAAATATTTAGTTTTAAAATAGCCCGTAATAGTAAAATGGTGCTTACTAAATTCCAAACTACCAAACCAAGCCAATCGGGTAAAATAGCAAATGGTGCCATGGCCAAAGCAAAGGCCGGACTGTATTTAAATAAGTCGTATTGATCGGTTAAGTGATGGATGTAGATATCTTTATAATCAATTAAATGAATAAAAGAAAATTTGAAAATTACATAGTTATTATAATGCGTGTAAGTGCCACCAAAAGTGTTATTGGGCAATAAATATAAATGCAAACTAGCCACTATGGTAGCCAATATATAAAGCCCAATAAGGGTTTTATCTTGCATAAAAAATGCTCTGATTTTTTGCATAATAATTAAAAACTTAAAGTTCAATAACTACACTTCCCGTAAGCATATCGTGAATAGCTCTTTTTCGGGGATTTACATTTATGGTAAAAAAAGAAATAATACCCAAAACTGCTTTGATTGGATAGCGAAAAATAGCTTGAAAAAGATCAATTCTTTTAGAGGTATCCTCTGCGCTTCTTACCCTAATTTTACTTATATAATTGCCAAGTGTACAGCCATAAGCTACACAAATGGGTTCGTACAACACAACAACAATCACAAATAACAACATCCTAGCCGTTTCTGTCGTTTCTGGAAAGTAATCAATAATGTTAGCAACAATGGCAAGCATTATTATTACAAAAATCGAGTCAATTAAGGTAGATTGAATGCGTGTTTTTAATAAAGGGTATTTTTCTTCCATAAATATATTAACTATTCCCTGCCCAAGTTTCTCTATCCAAACTACGGTATTGAATGGCTTCGGCTAAATGTTCCGTTTTTATTTCTTCGCTTCCCGCTAAATCGCTAATGGTGCGTGCTACTTTTAAAATCCTATCGTATGCCCTAGCCGAAAGTTGTAATTTGTTCATAGCAGTTTTTAGCAATGTTTGGCCAATATTACTTATTTGGCATAACTCGCGCACTTGTGTACTGCTCATTTGCGCATTGCAATAAATATTAGGGTTATTGGCAAAACGCGCACTTTGAACCAACCTTGCTTTAATTACTCTTTCTCTAATACTTTCGCTTTTTTCGGCCTTGCGTGTATCGGCCAATTGGTCAAAATTAACAGGTGTAACTTCTATGTGAATATCAATTCTATCCAATAAAGGTCCAGAAACTTTACTCAAGTATTTTTGAACTACGGTAGTGCCACAAACACAATCTTTTTCAGGATGGTTAAAATAACCGCATGGACAAGGATTCATACTAGCTACCAACATAAAACTAGCAGGATATTCAATGCTAAATTTAGCCCTTGAAATGGTTACTCTTCTTTCTTCTAATGGCTGACGCATTACTTCTAAAACCGTTCGTTTAAATTCAGGTAATTCATCTAAAAACAATACGCCATTGTGTGCTAAACTTATTTCGCCCGGCTGAGGCACATTGCCACCTCCAACTAAAGCAATATCAGAAATGGTGTGATGTGGCGCTCTGAAAGGGCGCATGTATAAAAGTGATGAACCACCTTTTAACCTGCCTGCCACTGAATGTATTTTGGTTGTTTCTAAGGCTTCATGCAAATTTAAAGGAGGCAAAATACTTGGTAAACGCTTGGCCAACATGGTTTTTCCTGCTCCCGGAGGGCCAATCAAAATTACGTTATGACCACCAGCTGCTGCAATTTCTAAAGCACGTTTTATATTTTCTTGGCCTTTTACATCTGCAAAATCATCTTCATTTAAAGCTAAATTTTCTTCAAACTCTTTGCGCGTATCTATTTCATATCTTGTTAAATGCGATTCGTCTCCATTAAAAAACTCAATAATTTCGCGGATATGAGTAGCGCCATATACTTTTAAATTATTTACAATAGCAGCTTCTTTGGCATTTTCTTGCGGTAAAATAAATCCTTCAAAACCCTCTTGGCGCGCTTTTATAGCTATAGGCAAAGCGCCTTTTATAGGTTTTAAATAACCATCAAGGCTTAGCTCACCCATGATGATGTATTTTTCAATATTATCAGCCGCCAATTGGTCAGAGGCAGCTAGATAACCAATGGCTATAGTGGCATCGTACGATGAACCTTCTTTTCTAATATCGGCCGGAGCCATATTAATTACTACTTTTTGCCTTGGAATTTTATAGTGGTTATTTTTTAAAGCAGTTTCTATTCTATGCTGACTTTCTTTTACTGCATTATCGGGTAAGCCCACTAAAAAATAACCTACACCATTTCCTTCGCTTACATTTACTTCTACTGTAATGGTAACTGCATCTACACCATACACGGCACTTCCAAAAGTTCTAACAAGCATGTTTTATTTATACTATTTATAATAGCAATTATACATTCAATAAGAAATTTAAACAAATACTATAGGTACTGAATTTACTTTTATTACCTAAAAGTTTAAATAAATAAAAAACTCGTTTAATTTTTAGTTAAACGAGTTTCTTTAATCAATTTTATTATACTAGAATCTTTCTAAGTTTGAAAAAAAGAAGGAAGCTTCAATTGCTGCATTCTCATCACTATCACTTCCGTGAACAGCATTTGCATCGATAGATTTAGCATACAAATTTCTAATAGTACCCGGTTCAGCTTTACTAGGATCAGTTGCACCTATCAAAGTTCTGAAATCAGCTACAGCATTTTCTTTTTTTAAAACTGCTGCTACTATTGGTCCGCTTACCATAAAGCTTACTAAATCTTTGTAAAAAGGACGCTCGCTATGAACTGCATAAAACTCACCAGCTGTTTTTTCTGTTAAGTGAATGAATTTCATTGCTGTAATTTGATAACCAGCTGTTGTAATTTGGTCTAAAATTTTTCCGATATGACCATTAGCTACTGCATCTGGTTTTATCATGGTGAAGGTAATATTGCTCATTTTATGTTTTTTTTTGCTTGGCAAAAGTATTGCTAAAAATAATTCTTAACAAGGTGTTTTTAATTAGTCTTTTCGTTTTAATCTTTTCTTTTGCTTGGCGGGTAGTTTATTTATACGCTTGTAATAACCTGTTTTGTTTGCTGCTACATACAAGGTCAGTTTCTTTCCTCGTTGTACATTATTTGACTTAAGTTTATTCCATTTTTTTACGTCTTGAACAGAACAATCAAATAAATCAGCAATGTCATTTAGGATATCTCCCTTCTTTACCACATAAAAAACCTTAACTAACTTTGGCTTTTCTGATAGGTCTATTTCTTGTGGTTTTTCTTTACTTGTTTTTCCTTTTTTTATGTTAGTTTCTGGAGGTGTATCAGTTTCTACATTGGTATGGTCTTGCACTTCAGCAGACTCTTCCTTTTGAATAATAATTGGGGCAACATCAGTA
>JBGSBN010000045.1:0-19205 GCA_041730515.1 Methylacidiphilales bacterium
GATAAGGTGGGTAATATGAGCAGCGAAATTGATGGAATGAATTATGTTTTAAATGGTGATTTTAACCAAGATGTTTTTAGCATGAAACATGATTTGGATATTGCAAAATTAACTTATGCCATGGCCAATATTAGTTATTTAAGTAAAGTACATACTACCTTTAAAGCCGAAATAGAAGCTAATCAGAAAGAAAGTAAATACACATTTAAAGATAATGAGTTTGGCTTAAATGATTTAATTTTTAAAATGGATGGTTTTGTTCAAATGGCGGGTAATGATATCAATATGGATTTAAAATATGCAGCCAAGAAAAATGATTTTAAAGATTTTTTATCATTAATTCCAGCTATTTATAGTTCATCGTTTAAAGATATTGAATCAAAAGGAAAATTAGCATTTGATGGTTTTGCTAAAGGAACATTTAACGAAAAGCAATTACCTGCTTTTGCCTTTAACCTAATGGTGGAACAAGGTTGGTTTAAATATCCTGCCTTGCCTGCACCGGTCGAAAATATTGATATTGATTTTCATGTAACCAATGCTGATGGAAACTTAGATCATACCAAAATTGATTTAGCTAAATTACATTTTGAATTACAAGGTGATCCTTTTGATGCTAAATTATTGGCAGAAAACCCAATGAAAGATCCTTTTGTAGATGCGCATTTAAAGGGTAAATTAAATTTAGATAATGTAGTAAAAATTGTTCCAATGCCTGCCGGAACCACACTTTCGGGTTTATTAACATCCGATTTTTCAGCTAAAGGTAAAATTAGCGATATAGAGAATAAGAATTATGGAAATTTTGATGCAAGCGGAACCATTGCTGTAAGTGGAATTAAATATAAATCGAACGAATTACCACAAGGCATGAATTTAAGTTCGGCTAACTTGGCATTTAATCCTAAAACTGTTACTCTTTCTAATTTTGTTGCCCAAATAGGCAATAGCGATATGCAAATGAATGGCGATTTAAGTAACTTTTTCCCTTACTTTTTTGGCAAAGGCACCCTTGTTGGAAATTTAAACTTTAAAAGCAACATGTTAGATGCTAATCAGTTTTTAGCTAATAATAGCGATACTAGCACTGCTGCCTCGGCTGCCGGTGCTGATACCGCAGGAATGGCCGTAGTTGAAATTCCTTCCAATATTGATTTTACTTTAACCAGTTCTATTTCAAAATTGCTTTATACCAATTATAATATTACCAATTTTAATGGTAAAGTAAATGTGGATAATCAAAAACTTACTTTTAGCAAGGTAGCTTTAAATATGCTTGGTAGCAGCATGACAATGGATGGTTATTACGAAACTACCAATCCTAAAAAACCTACAGTAGAAATGGCATTTGGTATAAAAAATTTAGATATTCCAACTGCCTTTAAAACATTTAATACTGTTCAGAAAATAGCACCAATTGCCGAAAAAATGGCTGGTATATTCAGTACCAATATTACTAAATTTACCACTGAGCTAGATAGTAAAATGATGCCTAACTACGATAAAACTTATATAGTTGGCGATTTACAATTAACAAATGCTTCGGTTACCAATATTGAAGCCTTTAATAAAATTGCCGATGTTTTTAAACGCGATGAGTTTAAAAAAGCTGAATTAAAAAATACAATTATTAGTTATGAGGTAAAAGGTGGTCGTGTTTATACCAAACCATTTGCTATAAAAATGGGTGGACAAACCATGAATTTAAATGGTTCAACTGGTTTAGACCAAACCATCCAATACTTAGGAACTGTGGCAATACCTCGCAAAGATTTAGGTGCTACTAATTCGGCTTTAGATGGAGTTTTAGCGCAATTAAATCAAAAAGGTGGAACCAATGTAAAATTAAATGAGATACTTAATATTGGCCTAAAATTAGGCGGTACTTTTACCAAACCAAGTGTAACTACTAACTTAGCCGATATAGCTAAAAACGAGGCGGGAAGTTTGAAAAATCAAATTTCGGACGAAATAAATAAAAAGAAAAAGGAACTAGAAGACCAAGCAAAGGCCGAACTTGAAAAGCAGAAAAAAGAACTTGAAAATAAAGCCAAAGCCGAAGCAGATAGACTTAAAAAAGAAGCTGAAGCCAAGGCAAAAGCTGAAGCAGATAAAGCTAAAAATAAATTAGAAGAAGAAGCCAAGAAAAAACTTAAAGGTTTGTTTGGAAATTAATAGATAATCAACCAGATTTTATTAAATAAAGTGCTACTATTTACGTTAAAAATAGTAGCACTTTTTTTTTGTTTTTTAGTTTATGAATAGCAAACTATACATATACAAAATCAATGTGATTATTGAATAATAAAAGCAATTTACATTTGACCTTTATTTACTTACCTAAAAATTTATAAACTTATGCTACAGAGCAATTTAGCTTTTATAAAATATTTAAAATTGAGTGTTTTTGTGTTCATTTTGTTTTTCCAAAATAATGCATTTGCTCAAAAAACTGCTATTTACGAAGACGAATCTCGGATTTATCAACGTGCCATCGAGTTATTTGATAAAGAAAAATATGCAGCTGCCCAAAAACATTTTAACATGTTTGCCGACAAATGCAAAGATGAAGTGTATGTGGTAAATGCAAGATATTATGCTGCTACTTGTGCCATGGAATTGGCCAATAACGATGCACCCAAATTGCTGCAAAATATTATTAAAAAATATCCTCAATACGACAAGGCCATTTTAGCTAAATACCAATTGGCACGTCATTTTTATAGAAACAAAGATTATAAAAAAGCTGCTGCCTCATTGGTGGATGTGGATGATGAATATTTAGATGATAACCAACAATTGGAATATTATTTTATTAAAGGTTTTTGTAATTTTAAAATCGAAAATTTTGACGAATCGCAAAAAGCATTTAAAAAAATTAAGGATTCAAAAACCAAGTATTACGAAGCAGTAAATTATTATTACGGTTATGTTTGTTACCGTCAGGCCGATTACCAAGAAGCTTTAGAACATTTTGGAAGGGTAAAAAACCATAAAACTTTTGGTCCATTAAGTAATGTGTATGTAGCGCAAATTTATTTTGCCAAAAAAGATTATAACCAAGTAATTAAATACTGCGATACCATTACCAATAAAGATGTAGCCATTGATGTGGCAGGTATGTTAGGTCAATCGTATTATATTCAAAAAAATTACGAAAAGGCACTTCCTTATTTAATTAAATACATGAACGAAGCGCCTACCGTTCCCTCTCGAAATGATTTTTACCGTTTGGCTTATTCTTATAAAATAAACAAACAATACGATAAAGCTATTGAAAACTTTTTAAAAGTATCGGAAGAAACGGATACTTTATCAGAATATTCCTTTTTTCAATTAGCTGAATGTTATTTGGCAATTGATAAAAAAAACAATGCACGTACCGCATTTAATAAATGTTTGGCATTAGGTTTTATTCCCCAATTAAACGAAGAAGCTTTATTTAACACATCTAAGTTAAGCTACGAAATTTCCACCAATAGCAGCGCGTTAACTAATTTAACTTCTTTTATCGAAACTTATCCAAAATCGAAATACATAACCGAAGCAAAAGGTTTAATTAGTAATTTATTGCTTACCAGTAAAAATTATAAAGAAGCCATCAAAATTTTGGAGAGTATTGAAGATAAGGATGATAAAGATTTAACCACACTTCAAAAAATATACTATTACAGAGCTGAGGAGTTGTATTTACAAAACGATTATAAAGCGGCAAATGAGTTTTTTAATAAAGTTTTGGCTACCGGTAAATACAATATGCAAATGGTAGGGTTAAGTTATTTTTGGACTGCCGAAATAGCTTACCGTGACGCTGCTTTTAGCAATGCCATTGTTCAATTTAAAAAAGCGCAAATGATAGAAGAGTTAAAATCGGCTAGATTTTACAATACTTCATTTTATAGTTTGGGTTATGCTTATTTAAAAAATGTGGATTATAAAAATGCCATTGAAAGTTTTAAAAAGTATGTAGAACGCGATGCACAAATGACTAATCCTGATGTTTATACTGATGCTGTAACGCGTATTGCTGATTGTTATTTTGCTGAAGGTAGTTATTTAAAATCAATTGATTTTTATAATATGGTAATCAATAAAGATTTAAATGGAAGTGATTATGCATTGTATCAAAAAGCCATGATTCAAGGTGTGATAAAAAAACCAACTGATAAAATTTATACATTAGGAACACTTATTGATCGTTTTCCAAAATCAATTTTTATAGATGATGCATTGTTTGAAAAAGCCGATGAACAATTAAAAAATGGCAATTTGCAAGTTGCTGTTAAAGGGTTTAATTACATTATTGACAATTATCCTAGGAGCGCATTTATACGCAGGGCATACTTAAACAAAGGACTTACTTTATTTAACTTGGCCAAAGACGATGAGGCAATTGCCACCATGAAAATTCTTTCAACGACCTATACTAATAGTGATGAAGCTCGCCAAGGTTTGGTAGTTTTAAAAAATATTTTGGTGAGTAAAGGTGAAAGCGATACTTATTTTGATTTTATAAAAAGTTTACCCAATATGGTGGAATCTGCTTCATCGCAAGACTCATTAACTTACCAATCGGCTTTTAACAATTATAAAGCAGCGTTAGAATATTTTAGTAAAAAAGATTTTACAAGTGCTAACCGCGATTTTACAAAGGCAAGCAAAGGTTTTGGTAATTATTTAAATCGTTTTGCTGGAGGTTATTTTATTGCGAAAGCCTACTACTATAAAGCCGAATGTGATAATGCGTTAAAGGCCTACGATGAGGCATTAGTTGGATATGAATATACTGCCAATGCCATTAGAAGTGATTATACAGAACGCAGTACTCGCCAAACAGCTGTTATTTATTATTTGCGCAAAAATTATGAAAAAGCATTTGAATATTATGCTGCATTGGAACGAATAGCTGGCAATAAAGATAATTTGCAGCTATCATTATTAGGTCAGTTACGTGCAGCCATGATTATGAATAAAATGGATACTGCTACTCAAGTTTCGTTTAGGTATGTTAATTCAGGTATTGCTACCAAAGAAGGTTTGTCGGATGCTAAACTAAACATTGCAAGGTTTTATATGGCTCGTAATAAACCTGACAGTGCTTGGGCCGATTTTCAATATTTGGCAAAAGAAAATAAGAAAAATGCAATAGGTGCAGAAGTTAGCTACAATATTGCTTTGATTCAGTATTTAAGAAAAGATTATAAAACAAGTATCAAAACCATTTTTGAATTAAACGACAACTTTGGAGATTATGAATATTGGGTTGCTAAAGCTTTTATTTTACTATCAGATAATTACGTAGCTCAAAAAGATTATTTTCAAGCTAAGGCTACATTACAAAGTATAATTGATGAGTACAGCAAGGATGATTTGAAAATTATTGCTTTAGAAAAGTTAAAGAAAATAGAAGAAGAGGAAGCTAAAGGAAAATTAGAACAAAAAAAGAAAGTGGATGAAAGGATAAAAAGCCGCGACTAATTCCTAATTGTTGGTAATTTTTAAAGCATAACTAAGTATGAAAAATATTAAATTATATATCGCATTTTTGATTTTAAATGGCATTGCTTTTTCAGCTATTGCGCAGCAAGATTCATTAGATGATGGATTAACTGTAAATATAAAGTACGTACCTACTTTATCTGAATCAATTAAAATACCTGTTAATCCTAATCCTGAACAACCGCAAAGTGTAAAGCCTACTTTTACTTATAAAATTCCTGATTTAAACACAGAAACTACCCCAACTATTTATACCATAAAACCAATTAGTTTAGGTAATATGTTATTGCCAAAATTGCGTAATAACTATTTTAGGTTTGGATTTGGAAATTATGCCACTCCATTGGCCGAAGGTTATATAAATAGTATGAGAAACAAAACTTGGAATAATGGTTTTTTCTTTAAACATTTATCGAGTAATGGTGATAGGGATTTTAATAATTTTAGCAATAATACTTTGGCAGCCCATAGTAAGCGATTATTTAACAATTCAGTATTAAGTGTTTCTGCTTTGTACCATCGCAATGTGGTTTATAATTATGGTTTTTTACCAACAGCAATTGGAGCTAAGGAAGATACTTTGAAAAACATTTACAACTTGTTTGATTTAAACATTTCACTGGAGAATTTAAAAAATGATAGTCTTTCACTAAAATATAAATTTGACATAAACTATTACTTTCAAGGTAATAACTTTGATTTGGTGGAGCATAATTTTAAAATAGCGGGTAATTTAAGTAAAACCATAAGCGATATTCCTTTTTCCCTTTATACAGGAATTAACAGCATTAGCAATATAAAAAATGCCAATACTTTACAAAGAACTGCTTTTATTTTTAACCCACGTATCAACTTAGAAGATGAAAGCTATTATTTAAGGGCTGGTTTTAATTTTACTTATTTTTCTGATAGTTTAGAAACCAAAGACAATAGCCATTTTTATCCATTTGGCGAAGCTGCATATCATGTAGTTCCTAAGGTTTTAACTGTTTTAGGGGGTGTAACTGGTAATTATGGAATCAATACTTTTAGAAGCATTAATGCTGAAAATCCATTTGTACGCAATTACAATTTTAAAAATACCAATAATTTATTTGAAATGTATGTAGGCATAAAAGGACATATTGCCAAAGGCTTAAATTATTCGTTAAATGGTTCAATAGCTAATATTGAAAATATGTTATTTTATGTGCAAGATAGCAGTAGTTTTCAAAAAATTATTTACGATGAAGGTAAAGTTACATTAACCACATTTTCGGCAGATATAAGCTATCAAATTGGGGAGAAATGGAGGCTTGCATTATTGGCCAAGGCATATAGTTATAGCATGAGTAAATTACAATTTGCCTATAGCCGACCAAATACTGAGGTGAAATTGAATACCAGTTATAATATTGGTGATAAATTTATGTTAAGAGCTGACATTTTTTATATTGGAGAACGAACAGGAGGAGTGGTGAACCCTACCAATGGCAATAAAGACAATATGAGCGAAGTAAAACTAAATCCTTTTGTTGATTTAAATTTAGGAATAGATTATAGGTACAATAAAAATGTTTCTATATTTATTAATTGTAATAACATGGCCGCTGCTCGTTACATGCGTTTTACCAATTACGATGTATATGGATTTAATGTATTAGGTGGAGTTACTTTAACATTTTAACTATTTAAGAAAGGCTTTTTATGAAAAATATTTTTATTTTACTAATAAGCTTTTCTCCTTTATTTGCTTGTGGGCAAGTAAAAGTGAGTAGTACTATTTTAAATAAAAATGGTAAAACTATCATCGCCAGATTTAATGCTCCAAATCACTATGAAAGGCTAAGTTATCATTCCAATTCATTTCAACAGTATTTGAGCAATTTTGAGCTTTATCCCAATAGCACAGCTGTAAAATATTATAATGGTTTTCCTAAAATTAACCAACTAGTAGCAGCAGCAGTTTTAAAAATTGATATTGGAAAAAAGGATTTGCAGCAATGTGCTGATGCCGTTATTCGATTGAGGGCTGAGTATTTATTTGCTCAAAAACGATACAAACAAATACATTTTAACCTTACCAATGGGTTTAACGCCAATTATGAAAAATGGGCGCAAGGCTATAGAATTAAGGTAAATGGAAATGCTGTAAGTTGGATAAAAACCAAACAAATTGATTTCTCATACCCAACTTTTAAACAGTATTTAGAAATGGTATTTACTTATGCGGGAACACTTTCGTTAAGTAAGGAAATGGAAGCAGTTCCTGTTGATAGCATTCAAATTGGTGATGTGTTTATAAAAGGTGGCAGCCCTGGACATGCAGTCATAGTGGTAGATGTAGCCATTAATAAACAAACAGGTAAACGTATTTTTATGATTGCCCAAAGTTATATGCCTGCACAAAGTATTCATGTTTTGGTAAACGAACAAAATAGTGAAATTTCCCCTTGGTACCAATTAAACAAGGACGAAAAATTAATAACGCCTGAATGGATTTTTGATTACAATAGCCTAAAGCGTTTTAAATAATAAGATGGTTAAACTAAATAAGCTGTTTGTAATTACTTTGTTTTTACTCCTATCCAATTCTTTCAAAAGTCAGCATTTAACATCTGTTGATATGGTGAGTGTTTGCCAAAATTTTAACGAATTAAACACTGCCATTTTAAATAATACCATTAATAAAAAAAGCGCTGTGCTTTTATTTAAATTTCAGCTTCAGTTAATTAATCAAACTTATAAAAATCAGGTAGGATTTGACACCAATTTAACTCAATTTGTGTTCCCATTACAAGGTTATAATTCCAAAGCTATTGGTGGAAAAAACGGAAATGGATATTTGCCAGCAGGCTTTAATTATTTTGATGGTAATAATCACAAAGGTCATGCGGCACACGATATTTTTATAAATGATAAAAACCAAGATGAGTTAGACGATAAAACTTTTAAACCTGTAAATATATTAGCTATGTCAAGTGGGGTGGTTATAGCCATGTCGCAAAAGTGGGATTCTACCAGTACTGTAAGAGGAGGAAAGTTCATTTATGTATATAACCCAACTTCAAACTTTATTTATTATTATGCCCATTGTAAAGATATCAAGGTAAATGTTGGTGATGTAATAAGGCCAAAACAAGTAATTGCTACCGTTGGAAGAACAGGACTAAATGCATTTAAAAAACGTTCTCCAACACATTTACATTTGATGGTTTTAAAGTTAGATGCTCATTTTTATCCAAATCCAATTAATAGCTATAACCTTTTGCTAAAAAGTAAATTTTAATTAAACGTTTACTCCGCACTTCGCATTTCGTCATGCTGTAAGCATCTCCTTTGAATTTGTAGATTCATTGATTTAGAGATTCATTGATTTAGAGATTGATTGATTTAGAGATTGATTTACTTAAAACTAAGAACATTTAACTTTTTACTTCGCACTTCAAACTCCGCACTCCGCACTTAGTCATGCTGCAAGCATCTTCTTTACTATAACTGATTGCTTTTCATTAACGTTAACTTTATAATCAGTAATAAACGTCATTGCGATTACGCCAAAGCGTGAGAGGCAATCTGAAGCTGGCGGCCGTCTTTCATAACTAGGGATTGCTTCGTACCTCTCAATGACGTTGGTTCCCGCACTCCGCACTTCGTCATGCTGCAAGCATCTTCTTTGCTATAACTGATTCCTTTCCATTAACGTTAATTTTATAATCTACAACAAACGTCATTGCGATCACGCCAAAGCATGAAAGGCAATCTCAAGTTGGCGGACGTCTTTCATAACTAGGGATTGCTTCGTACCTCGCAATGACGTTGGTTCCCGCACTCCGCACTTCGTCATGCTGTAAGCATCTTCTTTACTATAACTGATTGCTCTCCGTTAACTTTATAATCAGTAATAAACGTCATTGCGATCGTAGAGACGCAATCTCAAGTTGGCAATTGCCTATAGTTTAGTGTTGTCACCAACAATTTATTGCTATTCAAATAACGTAATTTTTTATATAAAAAAAACGAATTAGTTTTTGGCTAAAGTGGTTGGGTTTTTAGTAAGATTGATAGTTGGAATACTTTCTGACTCTTTTTCATTTTAAATTCGTAGCCAGTAATGCTATAACTTGGTTGAAGATTACAGATAGTTAATTTGTAAATGATAAAATTTGCAACTAATTTAAGTTATTCAATATTTGGAATTTGAATCATAAATATAATTATATTTGTGTAAACAATTTACAATATGAATATTGAAGTAATAAAATATGAATTGATAAACAAAATGTTAAGTACCACTGATGAAATTCTTTTAGAACAATTGGCTGCTGTTTTTAAAAAGTCTACTAAAATAAATGATGGTATTTCAGTTAGTCAATATAACAATGAATTAAATGCAGCAGAAGTTAGAATTAATAGTGGTAATTTCACATCACACGAAGACCTTGAATTAGAAAGTAATGAATGGTAGATAAAAAAACAAGAATCATTCAATGGGATGATGAGGCCAAACTTTATTTTAGACAGGCAATTCAATACATAAAACAAGAGTCTCCCCAAGGTGCTGATATAGTTAAAAACGCCATTTTGAAACATGTAGCTGTACTAAAAGAAAATGCTGGAATTTATGAAATAGTTAGATTTAAAATTGAAAATGATGGTAGTTATAGATCTGTTACTGTCTTCAGTTATCGCATAACTTACAAAATTACTCAAACCCACATTCTAATTCTTAGAATAAGGCATACCAGCCAAGACCCGATAATTTATTAAAATAATTAGTACATGGTTAATGTTATCACCAATCCACTTTTATTCATTTCAAATTAAGTAGTTTTTACATTAAAAAACCGTTTTAGTTTTGGTTAAAGCGGTTTTTAAAGAGAAATCTCCAACAAAACGTCATGCTGTAAGCATCTTCCTTGCTATAACTGATTGCTCTCCATTAACGTTAACTTTATAATCAGTAACGAACGTCATTGCGATCGTAGAGAAGCAATCTCAAGTTAGCAATTGGAAATGGGCTATAAAAACCTTTTTATGTTTTATTGAAAAAACAACCACCAATGTTATTGTGATCTTGCCAAAGCGAAACTAGCCACACTCCATTAACTAACGACTCTAAACTCAAGGGATATGCTTACAGCATAACCGTGTTTGGTTACCTCGTTTATTGTTAATAATCTTACTTAAGATTGCTTTCTCACCTCAACTGGACAGACAATAACCACTAGTTTGATTAAATAATAAGAATAACAAGAAAAGTAAATACTGATTATGTAAAAAAAAGTTCATTTAACTACAACTTTAGCCTTTCATAAATTTAAAGTAACATATTCATTTTAAAGTTGTAATCTTGAATATTAATAAAAAATTCAAAAAAAATTATGGTACTTATTTTCCTAGGACTAATTCTGATTGCGGTAGCAACATTTGTATTTAACCCAAATAATATCAATGCAAAATACGGTATGCCTATAAAAATTGTAGGTGGAGTATTAATTGGAATTGGTGTTTTAAACGCTTGTTTTAAACAAATTGAGGCAGGGCAAATTGGTGTAAAATCTTTATTTGGTAAAATTGAAGATGATATTTTACTAAGTGGTTTAAGCTTTGTAAATCCATTGGTAGAAGTAAAAACCATAGATACCAAAACCCAAAATTATACCATGAGTGGTGTGCACGATGAAGGACAGAAAGCTGGCGATGATGCCATTAGGGTTTTAACAGCCGATGGTTTGGAAGTTACCATTGATTTAACGGTTCTTTACCGAGTAGTTCCATCGGAAGCACCAAGGTTATTAAGAGAAACTGGACAAGATTATAATGATAAAATTGTGAGGCCATTAACCAGAACAAAAATTAGAGATAACGCAGTTTATTACGATGCTGTGGCCCTTTATAGTAGTAAGCGAGATACTTTCCAAATGCGCATTTTTAACAGCATAGAAAAAGATTTTAAAAGCCGCGGCTTGATTTTAGAACAACTTTTGATTCGCAATATTACCTTACCTACTTCGGTAAAAGCAAGTATTGAATCTAAAATAAATGCAGAACAAGATGCACAAAAAATGCAATTTGTGTTACAAAAAGAAAAACAAGAAGCCGAGCGTAAAAGAGTGGAAGCGCAAGGTATAGCAGATTATCAAAGAATTATTTCTACAGGCTTAAGCGATAAACAATTACAATATGAAAGTATAAAAGCTAATTTGGAGCTGGCAAAATCGGCCAATGCAAAAATAATTGTTTTAGGTAAAGGAAATAATCCAATGATAATTGATGGCAAATAGCCATTTGAATTGAAGCATTTGTTATTTGCTTTTGTTGAAAGTAAATAACAAATATTTTACAAAATCCTTCGTAAAATTTATTAGTATTGTAAAAAATGAAATTAGGTGAATTAGCCTATTAAAAATTACAATAAATTAATGAAATTATTTAAATCGTTTGTCATCAATACGCTGCTAATATTTTTGGTTTTATACCTATTAAGTTGGGTTGGAGCATTGGTTCTTAGCGCTTATACAAGGCATGGAGAATCGTTAACCCTGCCTAATTTAAAAGGTTTAAGTTTTACAGAAGTTGAAAAAATATTAGCACAAAAAAAACTAAGGTATATTATTACCGATACTGCTTTTATTGACGAAATGCCAAAAGGCAGTGTGGTAGAGCAAAATCCTTCGCCAAATACCAAAGTTAAGGAAGGTCGTTTTATTTATATTACCATTAATTCAACTTCTAGCATAGGGGTACAAATGCCTAATTTGATTAATAGTTCACTTCGTTTTGCAGAAACAGTTTTGTTAAGCTCAGGTTTAAAACTTGGGAGTGTAATATACAGGCCCGATGTAGCAGCTGGAGCTGTATTAGATCAATTATACCGAAATCAAAGTATTCAGCCAAATGTAAAAATACCAAAAGGTGCCAGCATTGATTTGGTGGTTGGAGATGGAATGGGCAGTACTTTAGTTTCAATTCCCGATTTAACAAATTTAACCCTTAACGAAGCTAGAGGTGTGTTAGAAAGTAGCATGTTACAAGTTGGTAGTATTGTGTACGATGGTAAAAACGACTCATTAAATGCTACCATTAAACGCCAATCTCCGCCATATCAAGAAGGTCAAACTGTAAAAAGTGGGCAACAGATTGATTTATTTTTGGGCGATAAATAATGACCATTTTGTTGAAACTAAAATTTAAAAATATTCGTTAAACAAGTTAGTTTATTAAATTAATAGTTAAACTAAACCAAAAAATATTGCATGAAATTTAACTTAGCCATCCTTGCCTTTTTATTAATTAGTTTTTCTATGAAGGCACAAGAAAAAAGGGTTCCTTTACTCCATAATATATTGTTGCAAAATGCGAACAAAAGCGATTTTATTGCCAATAATAGTTCCACAAATCTTGGAAAATCAGAATCTCAATCGATTCCGTTTATTGATTTTTTTAATAATAAATTTTCAAGTAAACCCAATAAAAGCAATTGGTTAGATAGTTTTGTAACTGTTGAAAATTTAAATGCCATTTTCGATACTAAAAACGAAGTTGGAAATATTTACAATACAGGCTTTGGTACTTCCGATTTCCTAACATCGAAGCTATTGAATACAACTGCTCTAAATGAAAATGTTTTTGTAGCTATTAATTTTTCAACTGGTGCCGATTGGCAATTGAACGATTCATTGGTATTTCAGGTTAAAGATAATGCAGGTGTTTGGTACACTATTTGGGCCAGCGCAAACGAAACAAACACGAATAAGGATGTAATATTTAATTTACCTTTTACTGCAAATTTTAGATCCAATTTATTCCAATTTAGATTGGTAAGTTATTGCAATACAAATACCATCAAACAGGAGGTTTTTAAATTGCATCAATTAGCTATTTCATTCAGAAATAATTTACCATATTATGAATCTTTCCGTCAATTCAATACCAATAATTTAACACCAATAAATACGCGTTGGTATAACTTTAATAATAATGTTACTCCAAACGATTCTGCAATTATGCCTTGGGGAAATGCTGTAATATTTAATTCCATTACCCAAATAAAAGATTCGAGCTATTTTAATAACAATGGTTTGTATGGAAATGCAGATACATTAACTTCAAACCCAATTGATTTGTCGAAAACAACCCCTAGCGATCAACTTGTAATGAGTTTTTGGTTGAGAAGTTTTGATCAAACTCGAGTAAATGATTCCATTTATTTAGAAGCTTTAGATAATCTTGGCCGTTGGCAAAGAATTTGGGCTTCAGGAAAGGTTGGAACCAATTATCAAAATGTGCTTGTTTCGGTTGGTTCGGGCAGGTTACGACATCAATTTTTTAGTTTCCGTTTTATCAATAAAGGAACATATTTAAATACAGAAGCTGCCAATTTTGCCATTGCTGCTTTAAAAATAACAGCTAAGCGTGTATTACCATTATTTGAAGACTTTTCAAGTACGGTAGGCTTTTATCCAAACCCTGATTTGTGGGTTGATAATAAGGTGTTTATAAATAATAATTTTCCTCGTAATCAGCCAAGTATTAATGTGGCTACTTTCGATGGACTTGATCAATTTGGAAATGCTTACAGCAAATTACCAATAAAAGGTGTGGCTGATATTTTAACATCAAAAGGTTTTAACCTTTCTAATTCTACATTGAGCGATTCTATTTATTTAAGTTTTTATTATCAATATCACTTACAAGGAACTACAGGGCAAATTCAACCAACTGATTCATTAATTTTAGATTTTAGGTTTAGTCCAAACGATGCCGATTCATTTGAAACTGTTTGGCAAAAATCAGCATTAGATACTTTAGGCTACGATACTTTTAACAGAGTTTTGATTGCCATTCCTGCTAAATATTTTCACAATGATTTTCAATTTAGATTTAAAACCATTGGTAGTTTATCGGGTAATGTTAGTCAGTGGCATATTGACTATATAAAGTTAGATGCAGGGAGAACTTTAAAAGATACTTTTAACGATGATTTAGCCATTTCTGCTACACCAACTTCTTTATTGAAAAAATACAGAAGCATGCCTTGGAAACATTTTGAATTAAACAAACCGGCTTACACCAACGATTCACTTTATTTTTCAGTATTTAATAATGGAAATAGAAATTTTTCGATTGATTATAGAAGGCGATTATTTGATAATGAACAAAGTGTAGTTTTTGTAAAAAGTAATGCAGTAGGTAGTGTACCTTTTTCAGTTGCTACTCCTTTAACGTCAACTAATTCTACCGTTTTAAATACTAGTTCAACTAACTTGGTAAAAAGGTTTACCAATACCTTAAGCGTAAGTAATAATGGATTTTCTGGGATTGATAATGTTCCAACCAATGACTCTATAACTACCACTACCACATTTAGTAATTATTTTGCTTACGATGATGGTTCGGCTGAGGCCGGCTATGGCATTTACCTAAAAAATAATGGTGCGGTAGCACTTGCTTACGACATAGAAAAAATAGATACTATTTATGGTGTTCAAATTTTCTTTAATCAGTCGGAGTTTAATGTTAGCACACGTAAGTTCGATTTAGTAGTTTGGGATAATATTACACCAATTAATCAAACGGCTACCAACGATAGAATTATTTACCGTAAAAATGGGGTAAGCCCAATTTATACTAATACCATCAATGGTTTTGCCACCATTTTATTCGATTCTGCCATCATCGTTCCAAAACGTTTTTATGTTGGTTGGGAGCAATTAGGTCAGTTTGTATTAAATATCGGTCTTGATGAAAATTATTATAATGGAAATAAAATGGTTACCAATAAAAATATGTTTTATAAAACTGATGGTTTTTGGTTGCCTACCGAAATTCCAGGTGCTTTGATGATTCGTCCTTTATTAGGCCAATTTGTGGATGTACCAACCAGTATTAAGGAACAACCTAGCGTAAAAGAATTGAATGGATTTAATTTATTTCCAAATCCTACAGCCAATAATTTTACCATTGAGTTATCTAAAAACGAAAATGGTAAAGCTTTTATTTACGATTTAATGGGTAAGCAATTAGCTGTTTTTGAATTACAAAATAAGACTACAACCATTGATATTAGCAGCTTTCAAACCGGTATTTATATCATTCAAGTGTTGAATGAAGAAACAGGAGCTAAATTTTCGAAAAAAATAATAAAAAACTAAATACAAACAATATATGAACGACATAACTACAGACGAATTGAAGCAACGTATGGATGCAGGTGAAAAACTTAACTTATTTGATGTACGCGAACCACATGAATATGAAGAGTATAACATTGGAGCAACTTTAATTCCATTAGGCGAATTACCAGGCAGAATAGGAGAATTAACTAATTTAAAAGAGGAAGAAGTAATTGTTCATTGCAGAAGTGGAGCACGCAGTGCAAATGCTAAAATGTTTTTATTAGATAATGGTTTTACCAATGTAAGAAATGTTTTAGGTGGTATGCTTGATTGGCAATCAAAGTTTTAAAAAAACGATAAGACAAAAAAGAGGAGGTTTTTAAAAAACGCTCCTCTTTTTTATTAAAGACTATTGTAAAATGATAAAGTATCAGCCACAATTTTTTTATTGTCGTATTTATCTTTTACTAGCCTCAGTGCATTTTTACCAATTCTAATTATTTCACTTGGGTTATTAATTAAATTTCTTATTTGAGTTTTAAACTCTTCGGCAGTTTCGGCTATAATAATATGTTCGCCATTCACAGCTTCTATTCCTTGAGCTCCTAACGAGGTAGAAATAATACATTTCCCTAAGCCCATTCCTTCTAAAATTTTTACCCTTATTCCACTTCCAGAAAAAAGAGGAACTACCATAATGGCTTTTTCGTTCATAAACCTAATGGCATCGTCTATTTCGCCTAACACACCAATATGGTTTTGGTTATTATAATCAAAAAACGATGTTGGAATATTACGGCCAGCTAGGTAAAATTTAAGTTCAGGAAACTCGTAATTTATATCGTACCAAACATTTTGTATAAACCATTTCATAGCCTCTTGATTTGGCAACCAATCCATTGAGCCAATATGAAATAAACTTGGCATTTCTAAATTGGTATTATCTACTACTAATTTTTCTAAATTGATACCAAATGGCGAAACATGAATAGGTTTGGTACAACCACTTTCTTTAAATGCCAAGGCATCATTTTTGGTAATGGCAGCTATACCATCAAAGTTGTTAAGTTGTTTTTTTTCAAAACTTTGTAACCTTTTGGCTAGCAAATTTAAATACCATTTTTTTAAAGGGTTACCTTCATTGCAAGCCAATGTTTCCCAAATTTGGTATTCTACATTGTGCTGGCGTAATATACATTTTGCTTTACTATATTTTCTTATCGTTTCTAAATATGGTGCCACAAAAATGGTTTCAAAAACCACCACATCAAATAATTTATCTTTACAAATTTCAATTAGTTGCGTTTCAAAATCCTTGTTTATAAATCGTTTTACGTGGTACGACTCATTTGAAAACAAATTTAAAAATGCATCAACCGGTTTTATATGATTGTCGATATAAGTTAAATGGATATCCCCTAAGGCCTTTACATGCTCAGGGAGGTCTTCATAATCAATAAAATGCTTCGATGTATTTAAAGAAGCAATCGTTAAATCACATCCTGCATCTCCATAACCCTTTGCATAGTTAAAGTAGCAAAGTGCTCCACCATCTTTAAGTGGCCAAGGAAAACGAGGTGTTATCTGTAAAATATTCATTATAAATTTTATTTTTTAGGAATAAATTTTTTAAATATACCAATCCAAGCATTTTTATTAAAAAGCGAACTGTCGTTACTGGCTTGGTAGGTTAAGAAAAATCCGAGTGGTGTTAATACTAAAATGCCTATCCAAATTCCTATAAATGGCGACCAAGCCATGGTTTTGGCTGCTTTTTCGCCCGAAAGAGAAATAATATGGTATATTAAATAAAGTAAAATAGATACAACCACTGGTAGTCCAAAGCCACCTTTTCTAATAATAGAACCCAATGGCGCACCAATAAAAAACATAATGATACAAGCGATTGCCAAAACAAATTTTTTGTGCCATTCTATATCGTACCTTGCGCCACTTTTTTTGATGTCGTTCCTTTCATTGATGGCATACGATATTACATTTTTTACTGTTCTTGTATTATTCTCAGCATTGTTTAAAATATTGTCCTTATACATTGGTTCAAATAAATTCACCACATTTTTAATGGTATCGTTTTCCAAATTGGTGGCTGTATTTTTTAATAAAGTATCTTTTTTCAAAAAGAAATAATATGGTTTAACATACCCTTTTAGTTCCAATGCCTTTTTGTATTTTACCACTTTCATCGAATCGCTATAAAATTGCAATTGAAAAACGTTGAGCATTTCGTAATTGTGTTTAAACAAGTCCTCGTCTGTTCTATTAAAATTTAGAACTGAAAGGTCAAACATTATTTTTTCTTCGCTAAAGTAAGTGGAAGAGTGAGGAAAAGTGGAGTAGTAGTTTCTTTGCGATTCCATTTCTTCATACCTTGCTCCATCATAAAGGGTAAAAAATAAAAACCTGCCATCGTTACTCAAAGTCATGGTTCCTTTTTTTGCAGAAATTACGGTAGAATGAGAAGTATTGGCCCTTTTATCGTAAATAATAATGTCTTGCATCTCTTGGGTTTGCTTATCCTTTTTACCAACCCTAAGTGTAATGCCTTGAATTCCACTGTAAAATACACCTTCTGTAATGGCCAAAGCAGGTTTTTTTTCTCTTACATCATACAATAAAGCCCTACTTTTTAAATTGGCAACCGGAATTAAAATATTAGAAACAAAAATTCCGAAAATTGAAATTCCTAACATTACAAAATACATTGGCTTAAACATTTGCCAAATAGAAATTCCAGAAGCTTTGGCTGCCACTAATTCGTAAGTTTCGCCTAAATTGCCAAAGGTCATTATAGAAGCAAGTAACACTGCCAACGGCATGGCTTGAGGAATTAAGGAAGCCGACCAATAAAAAAGTAATTCAGCAATTACTTGCCATTCTAGCCCTTTTCCTACTAGTTCATCTACATAAAGCCAAATAAATTGCATTAGTAAAATGAACATTACCACCACAATAGTTGGTAAAAATGTGCGGAAAAAGCTGCTTATTATTAGTTGATGAAGTTTCTTCATTTTAAAATGATTGCGCAAGGTAATACAATTTATTTTGTAACTAATACATGATTTCAATAACTATACCAATAAAAAAATATTTTGTTGAAACAGTGTTTAAATCGTTTGTTGTTAATAGCCTAAAATCGTACTTTAATTAACAATACAATAATATGCATTTAGCAATAGCAGGAAATATTGGCTCAGGAAAAACAACACTTACTACTCTTTTAAGTAAACACTATAACTATGAGCCTCATTACGAGGATGTTGAAGACAATCCTTATATTTCTGATTTTTACGAAGACATGCAACGTTGGAGCTTTAACTTGCAAATTTATTTTTTAAATAGTCGTTATAGCACCATTTTACAATTACAAAAAAATAAAAAAAGCATTATTCAAGATAGAACTATTTATGAAGATGCTAATATTTTCGCGCCAAATCTTCATTCTATGGGTTTAATGAGCACGCGAGATTTTGAAACGTACCAAAAAATGTTTGACTCGTTAAATCAAACCATTAAAGCACCTGATTTAATGATTTATTTGCGTGCATCTATTCCTACTTTGGTAAATAATATTCAAAAACGTGGAAG
>JBGSBN010000046.1:0-19117 GCA_041730515.1 Methylacidiphilales bacterium
GTTCAATTTTTTTGCAAAAACAATTCAAACATCAATTGCATCAGAAAATTTTCTTGAAAAAAATTATGAATTAAATGGCTATATACGACAGCTTGGACCGCAGATCCAAAAGCAAATACTGCTTTACCTTTAGTTAACCTAAAAACAATAAAATCAACTGATAATAAAATGGATAGCATTGTTGCAATAGATAGTGCTGCAGCTACTGCTGAAATTAGTAATTTCCATTTAAAATTAATCAAAATGGCTAATGGTAATTTTGATAGAGCTGTTTTATTTGATAACGGTAGCAAATTGATTACCCATGAAATTACTGAAAAAGTAGTTGATAAAGTGCCTGTTAAAACTACCAAAGTTCAAGTTTGGAATTTAAAACCCGAAAAACCTTCATTTGTTGGGATTTCAATTAATAGCTTATTCGACTTCTTCATGGTGTTTGTATTCATGGCAGGGGCTTCATCAGTTATTTTATTCTTCTTAAGTAAACGCTTATTAAAAATGATGCACGGGGTGCAATAGATATTAATATAGTAAACAAAAAAGAGTTCAGTGAATTTAATTTTACTGAACTCTTTTTTGTTTATTACAAAACTTCTAAATTTTTTTTCAAGTAGGTAAGATTCTCATTCATATCTTTTGTAAGCATTTTTGTTATTAATGGTACCATTATATTCATTGGAAATGGAGTTTTTGTATCAAAAACAGTAGTTATTTTTGTTTGATTAATTCCGATACTTTCAGTAAAATTATTTGCATAACTTATTCCCTTAAAAGGTTTTTCAAATCTAATTTCTACCTTATAACCTACACCTTCAATTATATCAACAATTTCCTGCTCCCCCACTCCCACGTTTTTATCTTTACTTACCCATGCCGCCTTAAAGCCAACTTCTCCGTCATTTCCAGTGTAAGTTATCATAACGTTAGGATCTGCCATTACCCATTTGCTATACTATTCTTGATTTTTTAATAGTTTTATATAATTAAATACTTCAACTTGTGGTTTATTAATTACACTTGAAACAGAGATGGAATATTCTTTTTTCATGAATACTGCAGCTATCAGAATTAAAGCAATAATTCCTAAAAAAATAAAAAGTATAATCTGCAACATACTAATTAATATTTTGTAATTTATGGTAAGTAATATATGATGCCACCAAGAATGCCATAGCAACAAGAGGAAGAATGGCAATTCCAACCAATCCATCTACCGCAATAATACTAGCAGCTGCAAAAATAAAATCAAATCCGAAACCTGCATAAGACCATTCTTTTAATCTACTTGGAACTTTAGGAATAATTAACAAAAGTGAACCTATCACTTTAAAAATATTCAGAATTGGTCCAAAATATTCTGGATAACCTAAATGTCTCATACCTTCTTTTGCCATTTCTGTATGACCAGTTAGTGCAGGCATAACCCCTTGAAATAAGAACAAGAAGCCCGTTGTTGACCAAAAAATAATTTTCTCTTTTTTCATATTTTGCTTAATAATAATTTTAAATGGTTAATCTATATTATAATCAAAAATAATTTTTTATTTCAAATTTTATAATGAGGTCAAATAATTTATTGATAAATAGCATTACAATTTGGCTTAAAATGTAACACCATAAAATTCTTTTTAAGAAAAGGAATATTTAATCTTACAAACTAACTAAACTAAATTTCAATACTTAATCGCTACTTTAAAGCAACAGCAATAAATTTTGTTCCCGCAAAAAAGACCTGACAGGTTTTAAAAACCTGTCAGGTCTATGTATTTACAATCCCGCTAAACTTTGTTTCAATACCTCTATTTTGGCTAAAGCATCTTCTTTCTTTTGGCGTTCTTTTTCTACTAGTTCGGGTTTAGCATTGGCTACAAACTTTTCGTTACTTAATTTTACATCTACACTGGCCATAAAGCCAATGAGGTATTCAATTTCCTTATAAATTTTTTCAGCTTCCGCTACAGCATCTATTTCAATATTTAACTTAACAAAAACTTGATCAGTAGAAACTGATAAGGAAACATAATTTGGCGCATCTTTATTGAATTGTATACTAGAAACATTAGCCAATTTTTTAATTAAAAACTGGTAGGGTTCGTATAACTCAGTTTGATTTGTTTTAATAACAATTTCAAATGCTTCCTTTGGACTAATACCCTTGCTATTGCGCAACTCGCGTATTTTAGAAATGGTTTCGAAGGTATTTTGTAGAGACTTATAATTATACGTCTCTACGTTAGGATATGCTGCAACACAAATGCTTCCTCCTTCTTTTCTTTCTGTAATTTCTTGCCAAATTTCTTCTGTAATAAATGGCATAAACGGATGTAAAACCAACATCAATTTTTCAAAGAAAACAACGGTTTGGTCATATGTACTTTGGTTCAAGGCTTCGCCATAAACTGGCTTTATCATTTCTAAATACCAGGCACAGTAATCGTCCCAAATCAATTTGTAAATCATCATTAAGGCTTCGCTTAATTTATAGTCTTTACATTTTTCTTCTATTTCTGCTAAAGCAATATTGAACCTTGCCTCAAACCATTGTTGCGAAATTTTATTGCTTGCCAATAAATCGGCCGCAAAATCAGTATCAGGTTTTATGGTTAAACCTTTTACCAAACGGAATGCATTCCAAATTTTATTGGCAAAATTTCTACCTTGTTCTACTTGGCTTTCATCAAATAATATATCATTGCCAGCAGGGCTACAAATAAGCATTCCCATGCGAACACCGTCAGCACCATATTGCGCAATTAAATCTAACGGATCAGGTGAATTCCCCAACGATTTACTCATTTTTCTACGTTGTTTATCACGTACAATTCCGGTGTAATAAACATTACTAAATGGTTTTTGACCCATCCATTCGTAACCAGCCATAATCATGCGGGCTACCCAAAAAAACATAATTTCAGGAGCAGTTACCAAATCGTTGGTTGGGTAAAAATATTTTATATCTTCTTTGCCTTCTTCCTTAAAACCATCGAAAACACTGATTGGCCAAAGCCACGAACTGAACCAAGTGTCGAGTACGTCCTCGTCTTGTTTTAAATCCGAAATACTAAATTCGAAATTCGAATATTTAGCATTGAAATTAATCATCGCTTGTTCAGCTGTTTTTGCTACAACAAACTCACCATTTGGAACAAACCAAGCGGGAATTTGTTGTCCCCACCAAAGTTGGCGACTGATGCACCAATCCTTAATATTGTCAATCCAATGCTTGTAAGTGTTTTTCATGTTGGCAGGATGAAACTTAATTTCATCGTTCATTACCGCATCTAAAACTTGCGGATTTTTAGCCAAGAACTTTTTCATATCCACCCACCACTGAAGCGTTAAACGAGGTTCAATAACTGCACCCGTTCTTTCACTTGTTCCAACTTGGTTTTTATATTCTTCTATTTTTTCAATAAATCCTGCTTCTTCTAAATCAATGGTAATTTGCTTTCTAACCGCAAAACGATCTTTCCCAATATAGCGTTCATCTTGCGCTTTTTCGTTTAAAAAACCTTCTTCAGTTAATATATCAATAACCTCAAGACCATGTTTTTTGCCTAAATCATAGTCATTTTTATCGTGAGCAGGCGTAACTTTTAAGCAACCTGTACCAAAATCCATGGCCACATATTCATCAGCAATGATTTCTATTTCACGATTAATAAAAGGAACCAACGCTTTTTTGCCAATTAAATGCTTAAAACGATCATCGTTAGGGTTTACACAAATAGCTGCATCGGCCAAAATAGTTTCTGGACGAGTGGTTGCAATAACGACAAAATCCGAAATCCTAATATCTAAATTCGAATTTCCATCTTTTTTCGAATTTCGAATTTCATTTTTCGAATTTTCAGTTAAATTATATTTTATATAATACAGCTTACTGTTTACATCTTTAAAAATAACTTCTTCATCGCTTAAAGCTGTTTTTCCTATCGGATCCCAGTTTACCATTCTAAGTTCACGGTAAATCAATCCTTTGTTATAAAGGTCAATAAATACATCAATAACGGCTTCGCTTAAACTAGGTTCCATCGTAAATCGGGTTCTATCCCAATCGCAACTAGCACCTAATTTTTTTAGTTGTTCTAAAATAATTCCGCCATATTTTTCCTTCCATTCCCAAGCATATTTCAAGAAATCTTCTCTGCTTAAATCCGATTTTTTGATACCACGCTCGCGCAACATTTGAACAACTTTGGCTTCGGTAGCAATACTTGCATGGTCGGTTCCAGGAACCCAACATGCATTTTTTCCTTGCATTCTTGCCCTGCGGGTCAATACATCTTGAATGGTATTATTCAACATATGGCCCATGTGTAATACGCCCGTAACATTAGGTGGAGGAATTACAATGCTATAAGGTTCACGCTCATCTGGAGTAGCGTGAAAATATTTGTTACTTAACCAGTAACTATACCACTTATCTTCAATTGATTGTGGTGAATACGTTTTTGAAATTTCTTTTGTCATAAACTTTGGGAAGTTAAAATATTGTTGGATATAGAAAAAATAGTTTTAAAAATTCGAAAAAATATTCCGATGAATCGGAACGAAATTCGAATTCAAAAGCGTATGATTATATTGTTTAATCAAATACTAACCATTTTAGCATTTTTTTTCGGATTTCGAGTTAAAAAAAAACCCCAATTCATTACTGAATCAGGGCTTTCCAATTTAACTATGAAAAAACTAACCTCTTTTTTCTTTAATTTTGGCAGCTTTACCAGTTAAAGCGCGTAAGTAGAACAAACGAGCCCTGCGAACTTTTCCGCGGCTGACCACCTCGATTTTATCAATATTTAGACTGTATAAAGGGAAAATACGTTCAACACCAACACCATTAGAAATTTTACGAACAGTAAAAGTTTCTGCAATGCTTGAGTTTCTGCGTTGTAAACATACGCCTTGATATTGCTGAATACGCTCTTTAGCGCCTTCTCTAATTTTGTAATATACGTTAATAGTATCGCCAGCTTTAAAAGTAGGAAATGTTTTTCCTGTTGTAAATTCTGATTCTACTAATTTTATTGCTTCTGTGAAATTCATAACTATTATTGGTCAAAAAATTGGACTGCGAAAGTACAGCTATTTTGTAAAAATGCAAATATTTTTTAAAAGATTTTCTATTTATTTTTAGAATTGTGTAAAGTTCACTATTTAAATAAGTTAGGTCTTCTTTTTTTTGTTCGTTCAATTGATTGTTCCATTTTCCATTCATCAACTTTGGCTTGATGACCGCTTAAAAGTATTTCGGGAACAGTCCATCCATTATAATCAAATGGCTTTGTATAAACTGGTGGACTAATTAAATTATCTTGAAATGAATCGCTTAAGGCCGACTGGGCATCATTTAAAACGCCTGGAATTAATCGAACAATTGCGTCAATTACCACAGCTGCAGCTAATTCGCCTCCTGTTAAAACATAGTTTCCAATTGAAATTTCTTTCGTTATTAAATATTGTCTAACACGTTCATCTATTCCTTTGTAATGCCCACAAAGAATGATGATATTTTTTAAGCTAGATAATTTATTGGCTAATGGTTGGCAAAATTCTTCACCATCAGGACTCATGTAAATTATTTCATCATAATCTCGTTCGGCTTTTAGTTTGTTTATACAGTTATCGATTGGTTCTATCATCATAACCATTCCTGCCCCTCCGCCAAAAGCATAATCATCGGCTTGTTTGTGTTTTCCTAAGCCAAAATCGCGTAAGTTATGCAAATGTATTTCTACCAAGTTTTTTTGCTGGGCTCGTTTCATCATGGAGTGTTTAAACACTTCTTCAATTAGAGCAGGGTGTAAGGTTATTATATCAACACGCATTATTTTGCAAATTAAGTTGGTTATTTTATCCTAAAAAACTTTATTATCGCATTTGTGAAAAAAATAATTGCATTCGCCACCATCTTTTGTTGTTTTATTTCATTGCATGCACAAAAAATAAAGCTAAAACATACCATTAATTATAATGCTTTTGGAATGGGTGTATTACCTTACGAGCAATTAATGGTGGGAGGAAATCATGTGTTTTATAAAAGTCTTGGTTTTGCTTTAAGTTATAGATTTGGTATTAAAGATTTTATGGCCCCCAGTCAATTTGGTAACCCAGGTAAGATACAAGATTTTGATTTTGTTAAGGATAACAATTTATTTACCAATAATTATCAAAAAACTTACTCATTTAGTATAGTTCCTTCGTTTGTAATCGCCTTAACGCATAAACTACCATTATATATTGGTGCTGGAATTACAAGGGAAAGAATTTATAGAGAGTATTTAGAGAAAGGTAGTGGTGATAAGTTTTGGATTGAAGATAAGCGAGATGATAAAATAGTACCAACTTTTACTGTTGGAACATTTATACCTATTTATAGAAGGCTATTGTTTAATATAGCTTACGACCATTTACCTCAGTCGGTTTTTGTAGGTATTTCAATAAGAAGTTGGGATAGTTGGGATGAATTTAATTAAAACATCTGTAGGTATTATTATTTAAACAATATTGATTTGATTTATGGAAAACAAAATTGGGTTTTAGTGCAATAAAAAACGCCATTTCAATTAGTTGAAATGGCGTTTTTTTATTGCTTTAGTTAATCATTTCCCAAAGTTTGTCTTTTAGCTCGTTAATATTTTTATTACTTGCCGAACTAATAAAAATGTTTGGAATACCTCTAGGCAATGTTTTTTTGATTGCCTTTAAGGTTTCGTCATCCACTAAATCGCATTTGGTAATGGCAAGTAAACGTTTTTTATCTCCAAGTTCTTTGTTATATTGTTTCAATTCATTTAACAATATTTTGTATTCACCTTTAATATCTTCGCTAGTAGCAGGAACCATGAATAATAAAGTAGCATTTCGTTCAATATGTCGTAAAAATCTTGTTCCTAATCCTTTGCCTTCGTGCGCACCTTCAATAATTCCTGGAATATCGGCCACCACAAAACTTTTATAATCGTGGTACTTAACTATGCCTAAATTAGGTACTAAAGTGGTGAAAGGATAATCTGCAATTTCGGGTTTGGCTGCTGTAATCACAGAAAGTAAGGTAGATTTTCCTGCATTTGGAAATCCAACTAAACCTATATCTGCCAACACTTTAAGCTCTAACACTTTCCATTCTTCTCTGCCATCTTCGCCTGGTTGGGCATAACGTGGATTTTGATTAACCGAATTTTTGAAATGATGATTTCCTAAACCGCCTCTACCTCCTTTTAGGATAATAAATTCTTGTCCATTTTCAGTTATTTCGGCTAAAACTTGGTTTGTTTCAACATCTTTGGCTACAGTTCCTAGTGGCACATCAATATAAATATCTTCACCATTGGCACCGGAACGCAATCCAGCATCACCGTTTCCACCACCATCTGCAATAACATGTTTTCGGTATTTTAAATGTAACAATGTCCAAGCATTATTACTTCCTCTAAGAATAATGTGTCCACCTCTGCCTCCATCGCCTCCATCGGGGCCTCCTTTTGCAGTATGTTTATCGCGCATAAAATGCATTGCACCCTTTCCCCCCTTGCCACTTCGGCAACATATTTTAACGTAATCTACAAAGTTTGACTCAGACATTTATTTTATTTATTGATTTGGTGATTTTTGAATTTGGTGATTTTTAGATTTATTGATTGCTAGATTGTTTTATTGTTAGATTCTTGTATTGTTAAATTGTTTTATTGCTGTATTGTTAAATTGCTGAATTGTTGTGCATTTCTAGCAACTGACAACTAAGAACTAAGTACTACAAACTATGAACTAAATACTACAAACTATGAACTAATAGCTAAATAGCTTGTTCAATTTCATTGCAAAGCAAAGCAAATATTACTTCAATTTCGCCAATTCCATTAATACCTTTATATTTATTTTGCGCAGCATAAAAATCTTTAACTGGCATGGTTTTTTGATTGTATTCGTTAATTCTATTTTGAATAATTTCCGGATTTTGATCATCGGCACGACCGCTATCTTTTCCTCTTATTAATAAGCGTTTTTTCAATTCATCCTCTTCTACCTCTAAAGCAAGCATAGATGTAATTGAAGTGTTCTTAGATGCTAATAATGAATCGAGGGCAGCAGCTTGTGCTTGGGTTCTAGGAAAACCGTCAAAAATAAAACCATTTGCATTTGGCGCTTTATCTAACTCGGCTGCTAACATATTAATGGTAACTTCGTCTGGAACTAAGTTTCCTCCATCCATGTAGGTTTTGGCTAATTTACCTAATTCAGTTTCTCCTTTAATATTTGCTCTAAAAATATCGCCAGTGGATAAATGAACTAAATTATATTTAGCTATTAATTTTTCTGACTGAGTTCCTTTGCCAGCACCCGGAGGGCCAAATAGTACAATATTTAACATATAGGTTTTTAAATAATTATGTGCGAATTTCAATAAAAGTGAGCAATGATACCAATATTATTTATTTTTGATGATAAAAATTTTTAAATGAGCATACTGAAAAATTACCAATTTAGCGATTTATCGGCTGTTTCAGCCCAGGTTATAGCACAAGCAAAGAATCAAAAAATTTGGATTTTTAATGGTGAAATGGGTGCGGGAAAAACTACGCTTATCAAATCAATTTGTTTAAGTTTGGGTGTAATTGATGAAGTTAGCAGCCCAACATTTTCTATGGTTAATGAATATAAAACCAAAAATAATAGTACTGTTTTTCATTTTGATTTTTACAGAATTAAATCAATTGAAGAAGCCTATGATATGGGTATAGAAGATTATTTTGAAAGTGGAAACATTTGTTTAATTGAATGGCCAAGCATGATTGAAGCCATTTTAGCACAAGAAAATACGTTTAATATTACTATTGACTTTAAAAATAATGAGCGACAAATAACATTATCTTGATTATTTAGGAAAAAACTATGGGGTAAATTGATGCAATAATTTAATTTCTGTCAATTTAAAAAGTTTCCAAGTTTCTATTTGTAATTGAAAAACAGCAAAAGCGCCAGGTTTAAATTCTTGAACTTGGTAACCGCTTAGCACAGAAGCCATTCCGCCAATAGTTGGATTATGACCAACTATTAATACCTTGTTATCTGTTTTATCATTTAAATTTCTTAACAAATGAATATAAGATTCCACATCCGATTCATATAAATATTCTGTAGATTCAATATTTTCTTTATTTATTCCAAAGTTTTGTGCAGTAATTTTAGCTGTTTTTAAAGTGCGCTTAGCCGAACTTGAAACAATTAAATCAATTTTAGGTATATATTTTTTTAGCACCTTGGCACCAATATCTGCATCATTTTTACCTTTTTCCGAAAGTTTTCTGTCAAAATCTTTTGTATCAAAACCACTAGATTCAGCTTTGGCATGGCGCATTAAAATAAGTGTTTTCATATTAGTTATTTAAACTAGTTTCTACACTTTTTTCAGTAGTTGATTTAGAACTACTTTTTCTATGTTTCCTATGTCTATGCTTGCTTTTATTAGTGGAATCATTTTTATCGTTCACCTGTTGTTCGGTATTTTTTAAACCTTTTACCAAAAGTAAAAGCCAGCCTGAAATAAATAGCACACCACCAATAGGCGTAATTGCACCTAGCCAAATAAAACTATCATCTCCCCAAATGTTTCGAGTGGCTAATAAATATAAACTACCTGAAAAGAAAACTATTCCACCTAAGAAAAAGAATACCACTAAATCTAAAATATTTTGGTTAAATTTTCGAGAAGAAAGGGAAATGGTAATAATACCCAAAGCATGATAAAATAAGTATTTTGTACCTGTATCAAAGGTGTTCAAATCAGCCTCGTTAAGTAACTCCTTAAGCATATGACTTGCAAATGCACCCAATATAACGCAGAATGCCGCTAAACATAACCCAGTTTTTATATAAATGTTGTTGTTCTTATCCATAATGGCATTCAATTTGGTTTTTATGTGAACAAATAACACATTTTATATTTTAAATACCAATTATTTTTGAGCGTTTAATTATTTATGAATAGAAATTTTGTAACAGGAATAGTAATAACTGCCATTTTAACTGTGGTTTTTTTATTTATTTTTTATTTTTCTAAAATAAATACCAAATCTATTCATGCCATTAATGTATTACCTGAAAATACTGTTTTTGCAGTAGAGGTAAGTAATATAAACCTTCAATATAAACTATTAAATCAACAAGTTTTTTGGCAGCAATTAACTAATAATAAGATAGTTGGAGAAGCAAATAATAACTTAAAGTTTTTAGATAGTTTACTCAATTTTGAGGAAAATTTTAAAGAATGGAAGAATGATGGAAATATGGTAGTTTCATTTCATGCGTATACCAATAAAACAGTAGATGCAATGGTAATGATTGAAACCAAAAAAAAGTTTGACATTATAGATATTAGCAATTGGATATACCAAACAAATAAAAGCCGCTTGATGGTAAGTAAACGCAAATTTGCCAGTAATTTAATTTATGATTTTATAGATTTTAAAACGCAAAAAAAATTTAGCATTGCTTATAAAAATAAAATTTTTGCAGTTTCATCAAATGGTCAATTAATTGAAGAGGCGCTATTAAATATTGCCAACGAAAAGGCTTATGAGATTTCACAGTTAGATAAATTAAGCTATGTAAAAAGCTTAGGTACTTATAGTTTGTATGTCAATTATAAAAATATGCCTACTTTTTTAAGTGCTTTTGTTGATTTAACTAAAGTAAAGGCTTTAAATAATATACCATTTATGGCCAATTGGAGTGCTTTTGGAGTAAATACAGCTAATAATAATATTCAACTTAACGGAGTAACTATAAGTGATGAGATTAATTTTCAGTATTTTGATTGTTTTAATAATATGCAGCCTCAAGAACAATCATTCAAAAAATTATTACCTCAAAATACCAGTTATTTTTTAGGAATGAACTATAATGATGATAAGCTTTTTGACCAAAATTTAAAAGAATACAATACTGTAAACAAAATAGAAAACAACAAACTTTATTGCGATAGCATCAATAAAATTAAGTTAAATAGCAATTTGTATAATTACTTAACAGAAACTTTTGGTAACGAAGTAGTACAGGTTAATTTTAGTAATCCTCAATTCAGTTTCGACAGTTGTGAAGTATTGGCTATCAAAATAAAAGATAAGAATAAATTAGCTAGTAATTTAAGTAATATTGCTGTTTTGGATAGTGTGGGAATTGATACCTTATTACAACATATTCCCAATTTATATAAGGTAAATTTAGGTACTTATTTTAATTATACTTGGGGTAATTTATTTTTAAATGTTAACGCAAATTATGCTTTAATATATAACGATTTTGTGCTTTTTTGTAATAACGGTTTGGTATTAAATGAGTTTTATAAAAATCAACTTACTGGTAATTTATTGAGTAAAAATGCTGAATACCAAAGCCATTTAACAGAACTAAGCGCTAATTCTAATTTGGAGTTTTTTGTAAATAATAATTGTTTAACTCAACAAGCGGAAACCTTTGTTAATCAAGAATTACTTGAAGCGTATAAGAATAATATTGGTTACTTTAAAAAGGCTCGTTTTTTGAGTATGCAAATGAGTGCTACTAAGGATAAAAATTACCTTACCAATGTTCATATTAGCTTTAATACCAATGCCAATAAAAATACGGAACTTTTATGGGAATTGAGTTTGGATACAACTATAAATACCAAACCTCAAATTGTATTTAATTCGGCAACCAAACAAAATGCAATTTTGGTTCAAGATTTAAATAATCAGTTATATTTTATAAATAATGAAAGTAAAATTTTATTTAAAATACCAATTGCTGGCAAAATTATAAGCGAAATAACACAAGTAGATGCCTTTAATAATGGTAAAACACAATACTTGTTCAATACCAATTCGCAAATTTATTTGATAGATGAAACTGGGAAAAATTTGCAGGGTTATCCGCTTTGGATTCCTACAGGAACGGATTATGCAGTAAAAGTATTTGATTACTTAAACGATAAAAGTTATCAAATTTTTACCATAGGAAGGTATTATAAAATTTGGTGTTATAATATCCAAGGCAAGTTACAAACAGGTTGGAATCCTAAGAATCATTATCCAAACCCCATTCAAAACATGCAAGGTTTTGTTTTTAGAAACGACCTAATTACCTATAATATTAATCAAAAAGGGAAACTTAATTTTTACCAATTTAATGGTAAATTATACAATGCTTTTGGTTTTGATAGTAATATGACTTACAAATATATTACGCATCATTTTGTGGATACCAACTTCATAAAGTTTTATTATATCGACTCTACTAATCAATTTAAAGTAAAGGAATATTACACTCAATTACCTGCCAAAAACAGTATCATCAATTCAATCAAAACAACTCCATTTAATAATGTTTTGGTTAATAATAATATGTGTTTTATGGTAAAAAATGGCACCCAAGTAAATCTATTCAATCATACTGGAGGCACCTTATTTACTAAAAATTTGCTTGATACTTTTAATCATCAATTTGATATTATTTATAAAAGTGGAGCAATTCAAGTAAGTTATTTGGATAGTATAAAAGGTAAGCTTTTTTTAGAAAAAACTAATAATAAAATAGAAGACAATTTTCCTTTAAAGGCCAATTATTATTACTCATTTGGTCATTTATTGAACGATGAAAACTATTTTGTAATTACTGCAAATTTTGATAACAAATTATTTGTTTACCAAATTAAATAACATGCTTAAGTCCAAAATATTTGTAGTAATTCAGTACCTACTTTTTATTATAGCTAGTGTTTGGTTAATTAATTATTGTTTTCACCAGGTTGATATCAATAAGTTTTACAGCACTTTGGCTTTGGGTAATTATTGGATTGC
This sequence comes from Methylacidiphilales bacterium, assembly GCA_041730515.1. GTDB lineage: Bacteria > Bacteroidota > Bacteroidia > UKL13-3 > UKL13-3 > JAAFJM01. The sequence continues at coordinate 12,843 of JBGSBN010000046.1, forward strand.
CTTTATTGTGTTTTTAGTTTCCATTTTGGTTTACATTTCGCGTATTACTCGCTGGAATATTATTTTAAAAACGGTAGATGAAGACATCAGTTTTATGAATAATTTTTCATCAGTGGCTTTAGGCTATTTGGTAAGTTTTTTTTTTCCTAGAGGAGGCGAGGCCGTTAAGTGTTTGGTGTTAAATAAAACCGATGGCTTATTAATTAATAAAAGTATTTCAAGTACTTTATTCGAAAGGCTAGTGGATATGCTTTGTTTGTTAATACTTATAGCACTGTTATTTGTATTTGAATTGCTAAATAATTCCCATTTAATAACTCAATTTGTTAATCCAAATGCTATTTTACAAGGAAATAAAATTTGGATTGTAATAGCATTATTAATAACTGCCATTGTGGTTATAGTTATTATTTATAAAAAATTCAAGGCCAAGTTTGATTGGCTTTTTTTGTTTATAAATAACCTAAAAAAAATGATTGGTTTATTGGCCAATATTAAGTTTACTTTTCATACATTTTTTATTTGGTTCAGTTATTATTTACTAACCTATTTATGGTTTTTTGTTTTTGACCAAACTAGTAACTTAACAGTATTTCAGGCATTTCAGGTAATGATGGTTGGTACAATAGCTCGTTCAATTCCTTTGCCCGCAGGAGCTTTGGGAGCCTATCATGCGGCTGTGGTTTTTGCACTTACATACATGAAAGTTGATTATGATATAGCCTTTAGTTTAGCTTTTATTATACATGGTTTTCAAACCGTATTTACTTTTATATGCGGTTTGGTGGCTATTTTTTGGTTAGTTGTGGTAAAAAAAATCTATCGCATTAAATAAATTTTACCAGCTCCTTGAGTAAAGTATTTATCTGTATTTTTTACCTTTAAATTCTCTATGTTTTGTTCATTTATTCTAGTAAATACTTGATAAATGTAAACACCGTTTGCCAATCTATCGCCATACATATCGTTTCCGTCCCAAGCAAATTCGCTTATATTATTACCAAACTTAATATTGCCAAATTCTTGTTTCGTTATTTCCTTAACCACCTTACCTGTTACAGTCATTATACGTATTAACAAATCGTCAGGAATTTTACTTCCGGTTAGGGTAAAAATAAAGCGTACATTGGTGGTAGCGGGATTTGGATAAGGGAAAAATTGTGTGATGCTAGAGTTATTGATTATTTTAAAATTAATTTCGTAATCATTATTGCCTGCTAAATTGCCTTTAGCATCTATTGCTTGAACTTTCAATCCGTAATCACCATCAATTAACCCGACAGGTTTATAATAAATGGTTGCTTTATTTTTACTATTAGTGGCAGGTTCAAATTTTATTTCCCCACTGTTTAAATTTATTCTTTCGTAATCAAAACTATTAGGTCTTCGAAGCATTACCATAAATCCTAAGGTATCATTTTGTAAAACAAATTTATTGTTATCGGCCGAAGTAATTTGGATGGAAGGAGTAGCTGAAACAATATCGCCACTCATAATTTTTACCCCATCAAAAGTAATATCAATGTAAGGATTACTTTTATCATTATTTACCACGAAATTACTAGCAAGGTAATTATTTACATAGTTAATTTCTTGAATGGTTCTGCTATTGTTTAATGAAAACTGAATTTGATTATTATTACTTAATCCAAGAGTTGGTAGTTTAGTTTTTAATACAAAATTGCCTTGTGGGTTTAGCTTTGGAGTAGATAATGTGGTTGTAAATTTGGTGTTTCTTAACTCATCTACAATTTTTATATTTACATTATTCGTATCAAAAACTACGCTACTAATATTTTCAATTCCTAGTTCTATTTGTAAACTATCACCTTCTTCAATTGGATTATTTTTTAAGCTGAAAGCAATGTTTGGTGATAGCTTAGCTTCTGCCACAGGGCTAGCTAATAATTGCCAATAACCAAATTGTTGAGGAGTGCGTTTGGTGCTATCTTCCATGTTTAATTTTAACTTTAAATAGGGGATTTTTTTTGCGTCAATTAAACTTAAATCAAAATTGGAAGCGGTAATATTTGAATATAATGTGGAATCACCCTTGTTAGTTACTCCAATAATATCTACAGATAGTTTACTATTCAGCGATAAATCTGTTTCTTTAAAATCAAAATTTAGTTTGCTCCAATTTTGAGCAGGGCCAAAGGCTTTTGATATTAAACTTCCTGACGATAACTTGGTAAGCAGTGTTTTGTTTATTACCATTAATTTGGTGTCTTGTGGGTCGTTAGGACCTGGAGGCAAACCCAAAAGACCAGCATCAACCAATGCGCCTAATGAGTCGTTTTTTATTGTATCTTCTGCTGCATATCCTAGCTCTGCATCTTTTTTACTAATAATAGCCCAAGCAGTATTTTTACTTTTTATTTGTGGAACTTTTACTGATCCTAGTTTACTTAAACTGTTTAAAGTGGCCGCATCCCAATTAATTATATCACTATCATATCTTGAAAAAATAGCTACATAATAACCGCTTGGAATACTATCAATAAAGGCTCTAAATTGGTCGCGCCCTTGTTGCGAGTTTGTGCCAAATGGATAATATCTTCTACTTCTATTTTGCCTATTGTTTTGAACAAAAGTGCAGTTAAATGGGTAGTTAGGTATTTCGTATGGAATATCAACTTGATTAGGTTCAAAAACTAATGCTACTATTGCATTTCCTGGGCAAGTTCCAACTCCTTCGTTTAGTTGGTATGGAATTATTACTCCCATATTTCTGTGGTCGAAACGCTTGTTTTGAATGCCTAAAACCAGTTCCGTATTTACAAATTCCATTTGTTTGTTAATGGAATCAAAAATTATTCTATCTAAACTTGATGCATGGCTAAATTGGTCAAAATTGCTTTGCATAAAACCGAATCCAGCATTGTTAATTTTGGTAAACGATGATTCAACCCAAACTCCACCTTGATTTTCGGGCACATTTAACTTTGCCCTCCAAAAGTAAACTATAGAGTCATTGGTTTTTAAAATGGTTTTCCATTTTGCTAAATCGTTTGCTTTAACAATACCCGATGTTTGATAAAAAGCCGAAGAATTATTAAACGCTGTGGAGTTATCTATTTCAAAAATATATTCTTTATTGATTACTTGTAAATCGCTATTAATTACAGTTAACTCCACGGTATCGGAATTGATAATGGAATAATTTAAAGGATATAAGGCAGTTATGCCACTTCCTGGAATAAATTTATTGATAGTAACTTCGTTATTGTTTTCATTTATTTCTATTTTCGAATTGATATCATCCACTTTAACCAAAAACTGGTTATCGCCTGCCATTAGCTTACCTTGACCCTTTAATTTAATAGTTAAGGTATCGGTATAACGTGGTGATTTTAAAAGTAAACTATCATAAACAAATTTATTTCCAGTTGATGTAATGGTATGTTCGATTTTAACCATTAAGGTATCGTTTATTGCCTTACCTAAATTTTTTACAATTACATTTATTTCAAATGAATCCGCTAACGCTGTGATCGCATTATTTGTAAAGTAAATATCTGAGTTGGTTATTTCATAATCGGGTAGGGAAGGACTACCTAATTTTAATGCAGGGTCGCCTTGATAAAGTAATTGATAACCATGAGATATTTGAAAATTACTGCCATTGTTAGTTAATTCTGCAATACTTTGTTGTAAAATTTTCCCAATACTATTCCCATACATATTATTACTTAGGTTGTTATAAAACGTATTCATTTGTTGAAACAACTGACTGGTTAAAGTAATATTTGAATGCGCAAGCCAACCAATTGCACCTTTATTTGGCGCTACTATAAAATCTTTTCCATAAATGTTACCACTTCCCAATGGATCAGCATCGTTTGCATTGCCAATATTACAACCGTTAAAATAGAAAAAGGTATATTTATTGGTGTTTTGCATATCACTAATTCTTCCAAAATCAACATCTAAAACTGAAAGAGATCCATGCCCTAAAAAGGTCATTAATCCTTTGCCGTTATTTAATTCTTTTATCAAAGCAGGTTTAAAATCAGTTTGCACTGTGGCACTCGAATTTTTATTAAATGAAATAACATTAGCCCCAAAACTTACGTTTTCTATTTGTGTTTTATTTCCGTTAATTTGATTGGTATAATCCTTTTGTTCATTTCCACTACCCCCCGAAACATGTAATACTTGTTTGCGCCAGTCTATGTCAAAAATGGTGTCTTTTTCGTAAGCTATAAGTTTATTTAAATAATTAAAAACTTCATCGTTAGTGGCAGCAGGAATGCGGCCTGTAGCAATAGCAGGTGTGTATGGTTTTGTTGCGTCAAAACCTGCAGTAAACAAATTATCGCTCGATGGTTCGCCAATGGCTGGAACCAAATTATTGTTATATGCCCCTTGAAAATTGCTTCTAATTAAATTATTTTGATAACCACGCCCTAAAAGTAACACATAGCTAGGTTTTATGGTTTGATTTTTATATAGATAACTTAAAAAATGTTTTATGGCCAAAGGATGTTCATAGCCATAAAAAAATTGATTATACAATTCGTTGCTAAAAACCAAATTGGTATTAAATTGCTGAGAACGATAGTTTTTATAACTGTTTGCTCCAGTTTCCAAGGCTTTGTTTGAAATAATTACAAATTCAGTATTTAAATTGGCACTTAAATAATTCATTTCTACTTGCTGTAATGGAGGACAAGGTTTTATATCTGTTTCATCATAAATATAAAATGATTGTTCTAAATTAGCATTTTCGGCTAGTACTTTTAATGTGCCACTTGCCACGGTGGCGCTAATAATTTTATTGCTTGTTAAATCTAAAACAGATGGGTTTGATTTATTAAAGCCGCTAAATTGAAAGTAAATTCTATCACCACTTTGTTGGGCATTATGTTTAAAAAACAAACTACTGGTACCACTAATAAAATTGCAAAGAGATGCGTATTTTAAATTGAAATACGATAATGAATTAAAATCGCTGCTTAAGCCCAAATCTGCAACCGTTTCAAACTTAAGTTGTGTATTAATACCCAGTAAAGTATTGTTTATATCAATGTTGTATTTGGTTTCAATATAACCAACATAGGTAGTATCTTTTAAAGTGTTGTAATTTACATTATCATTGGATATTCCTATTCTTAAATGGTGGTTAATTGCCTTCGTAATGTCATTACTAACTCCAAAAACTTTTGTTTCTAAGCGTGCATTTGGACCCAAGTTATAAACAAAAGGCGTTGTTACGTTATAAACTTTATTTTCGCCTAAACCAATTTTATTACCCATCCAACCTTCTCCTTTAGTATAGTCAGAAAAATAATAAGACTCCCTTTCGCCTACAATTTCAAAACCACCTCTATTGTATTCTTCAATTGGAGCTAACGAAAGTTCTTTTATAAAATAATTTTCAGGTTGGTATGCACTGTAGTTATTATCATTAAATGGAATATATCTTTTGGCAATTTGTGAACTAGATGAAGGTAAAATAGTTAAAAAATATACAGCGGTATCGGTATATAAATTATTAAATTGATGAGCTTGATCTACTGGTGTTTTGTATAACTCTGCGTCTAGTTTACCATCGTTTTTATTGCCATAAAATAAAATATAATCGTTGGTGTTTATTTGATTGTCAGCACCTCCATTAATAAAACATGGTTGCTCTTCTCCGTTTTTAAAAACTTGAAATCTATTAGGATTTAAACCAGAAAGGTTAATTCCAAGTTGAGCCAAGGTACTAGAATCTATTTGATAAACCCCTTGAGCTACAATTTTTATTTTATAATATGGTTGGCCAGCTTTTATCCATTCATTGCCTAAAACTTGGGCTTGCCCATTAATTTTAAAAAACAAAACAGTTAAAATAATCAGTAATTTTTTCATTCAAATATTAATCAAACAAATATAACGGCAAATCATTAATAAAAAGTATTTGTTTGGTTTTTTTTACAATTTGTTAAATTGCTAGCTTTATTAAGGTAGTTTTATAAAATTTTGAGCATAAAAGTAAAATATATTTCTTTTGGAAAATATGAAACAGGCGGGTATAAACACGAACTGTTTTTTGCACAACAATTGGCTCAATTTTTAACCTCCGAACATGGAAAGTGCAAACTAATTATTGAACGTTCCAATAGATTTTTTGAAAATCCTTTTGCCTACCTAAAGTTATTTTTATTAGGTTTAAAAGCCAATGGAAATTACAATATAGTGGTGGCTAGAGTGGCTGTTTTTGCTGTGCTTCGCAATTTGTTTAGTAAGAGTAAAGTTTATATTGTATTACATAATTTTGATGAAGATGA
>JBGSBN010000047.1:0-18960 GCA_041730515.1 Methylacidiphilales bacterium
AAAAAATTCCAACAGAAAAAGAAAACTTAAAATATTATCGACCTTTACCTCCTAATCAACCAGACATAGATACTGGAATTAAAAGGTATTATAACTATTAGTTATTTTATTCAACCGATGTTGTCGTCCTCGCCAAAACAAATATATTTGAATAACGCTAATAATTGCAAGCGAGGTCGCCTGCAATTGCAGAACTATACAAATACAATAAAATTTAGAGAATGATTTTAATTAATAAACGCATAAATAAATTTATTTATACAATAAGTTCAATATTGGTCATAATTTACATCTTTTATATTGGAATTAAAGATCCCCATGGACTTGGGCCTCTTTACGAAAATAATTTTGATAAATGTGTAATTGATTCGGTTTATTATGGTAATAATCATCGAGCAACAATAAAATTAAATGTCGGAAATAGAGATATTGTTTTTGCTAGCTTTACAGCGAAATTTGGAGTTGACTTATGTGAAAAATTAAAAAAAGGAGATACCTTATTTAAACAAAAAGATAGCTATGATTTTTACAGAATAAATGGCAATCAAATAGATACTTTCAAATATATAGGCACCGAAAATTTTCTTGAGTTTATAGGTTGGAATAAAAAAAGTGAATTATTTGGTGCGGGAAATAGTAGAGACGTGACATGTTACGTGTTTAGCTAAAAAGACGTTGAAATGCAACGTCTCTACATGGTTGTTGGGAAATTCTAAGGTTTTCTTGAGGCAAAGTAGAGACGTTTAATTAAACGTTTTTAAATCATTCCGCCCATACTTGTTTTTAGTGGAGAATCACCAACAAGTAATTGGTGTCGCCCCCATGGGGCTTTAGGTTATTGGTGTATTTATTTTGTTCCATACTTTCGCTCCTATGGAGCTTTTAGTTTTGGTTTTTGGGGAAGTATTTTCATGTTAATCATCCAAATTTATTGCAGGCGAGGACGCCTGCAATGGCAGGAAAACTAAAAACTATTTACAACAAAAAAGCTGCCCTTGTGAGGCAGCTTTTTTGTTGGGTTCGTTTATAAATTATAAGCCTGAACTAATGGCATTTAGTTTATCGGTAAACTCTTTGGCTACTGCTTCTTGTTGGTTCATTTGAGCCACTTGCATGCAGTAAGTCATAATCTGAATATTTTCTTCTAACTCAGGTTTCACCAATTTATATTTACTAGAAGTACGATAAGTTTTATAATATTTAGCTTTTGTTTCGCTAGTATTTAATATTTCACGTAAAAGACTATTTCCTTTATCAGTGGCACCAGCTAAAAAATAACCCTCTGCCAAACGTACCGAAAATACATCGTGCGCAATGGTAGTTGATGGTAATACTTTTTGGCAATAATCTAATGCTTTAATAGCACTGTCTTTTTTACCTTCTCTTACCAATTGCTCTGCCAAACGGTAGAATAAATTGCGGAAATTTTTGGTTTGACGTAAAATGGTTTCATCTAAATAAACTCCAGGTTGATCCATATTACCCCACTTAAATTTAGTCATTAAATTATCCCATAATATTTTACTATTAATACGGCCTGGGCTTGGGTCATTTTCTGCTTGTTGGGTAAAAATAGGAACCAAACGATAGGTTAAACCTTCCATTTGGAAATGGCCTTGCATATTTAAATACACATCGCTACCGGTAGTAATAGCCCAATAAATTGGTCTTTTATTAATATTAGTAGCTACTATATCTAAAGTTAACAAATCAGGCTTCATCATGTTATTGCTATTGCCTATTTCAAACTTAATGCTATCTACCATTAAAGCTGCATCTTCGGGTTGAACAACTCCATTTTTCAAACAAGCTGCTTTATCTATTTTTACGCTAAAACGTTTAGTTGGATAATAGTTAACGAAATCGCCACCTTGAAGTTGGACTTGGTTAGCTTGATTATCGTCACCCATAAATTGCAATAACTTACCTAAATCGTAATAATCTGTTTTGTTCAATCCCGAAGCTGGATTATCGTAATAAACTACATAATTGCGTTTCTCACCAGCATAAGTTTCTGGACTCCAACTAAATTCAACTGGTTTTCCATCGTAAGCTGGGCGTCTCAAACCATCGGCATACCAATCGGTACCTAATAAACTTAAATTAATAATTCTAATATCACTTCTAATATTTTCTACGTTTTGAGCATACCAAAGTGGGTATGTATCATTATCGCCATTGGTAAATAAAATAGCATCTTTAGCACAACTATTTAAATAATCCTCTGCAAAATGTAAAGCCGTGAAGCGGTTTGAACGATTGTGATCATCCCAGTTTTGTTCCGCCATTAAAATGGGCGCGCCTAATAAACAAGCTATGGTTGTAATAGCTGTTGCTAGCATGGCATTCATTTTTTTAGATAACCAATCAATAATTGCCAATACACCCAATCCTATCCAAATAATAAATGTTTGATATGAACCTACATAAGCATAATCGCGCTCACGTGGTTGATGTGCAGGGAAATTCAAATACAAAATAATAAAGAAACCAGTAAATAAGAATAAAGTTGTTACAACTGTAGCGTCTTCTTTTTGTTTTTTGAAATGAAAAATCAAACCTATTATACCTAAAATAAGTGGAATACCAAAGTAGGTATTTCTGGCTTTGTTATCTTTGATAATAGCAGGAATATCTTTTTGAGGACCTAATCTCCATTCATCAATAAAACTTATTCCTGAAATCCAATTTCCTCTGGTGGCATCGCCATAACCTTGTTCATCGTTTTGGCGTCCAACAAAATTCCAGAAGAAATAACGCCAATACATAAAACCTAACTGATACGATAATAAAAAATCGATATTTTTACCAAAGGTAGCTTTTTTGCCTTCTGGAATATTTTCCCAACTGCGATAAGCTTGAATATAATCAGCTCTATCGGCCCACATACGAGGAAGTACTGTACAATCTTTAGGGTCGTAAACTCTTTCTAATTTTTCGCCTGATTCTACATAGGTTTCTTTGCCATTAGCATCAGTTAATCTTCGATAGTTCATTCCCTTCGATTTGGTATCGATTGGGCGAGCATAAAAATATTGTCCATACAATAATGGATTATCGCCATATTGTTCACGATTGATATATGATAACAAGGCAAATGGTTGATCAGGATCGTTCATATCAATTGGTGGATTTCCAAGCGAGCGAATGATAATCATGGCATAACTAGAAAAACCAATTACGATAAACGAAAACGATAAAACCAAAATATTTTTAACAGCATTGCTAATTTTCATGTAAAAGAACAAAATGTAAATTAAACCTGTTAATAAAGCCCAACCTACTAATATTCCTGCACCTGCATTAATATTGAAGGAAACCAAAAATAATGATACATAGCAAGCAATAGACACGTATAAGCTATTTTTATTATTGGTTTGGGTATAATGCAAACTAGCTGCCATTAATACCAACATGATTGCAATTAATAACAAGGCACCCGAATTGGTATTTAAACCTAATGAGTTCACTGTAAAATAATCGAGCTTAGTAGCCAAGGTTGGTAAGCCAGGAATTACACCAAACTGAACAAAACCAATTGCTAAAATTGCTACTGCACTTGCTTTTAAAAAACCTGGTAAAGTGTATTTGTTCTTTTTGAAATAATATACATACACAATAGCAGGAATAACCAATAAGTTTAGTAAATGGACTCCAATTGCCAAACCAATAAGGTAAGCTATTAAAACAATCCATCTGTCTGCACCTTTTTCATCGGCATTGTCTTCCCATTTTAAAATACACCAAAAAGTTAAGGTAGTAAAAAAACTAGATGAAGCATAAACCTCAGCTTCAACAGCCGAAAACCAAAAGGTATCGCTAAAAGTTAAAACCAAAGCACCAACTAAACCAGCGCCCATTACTGCAAAAGTTTGTTGACCAGTAATTTCATTAACTGTTTTGTTAACTATTTTACGGCCTAAGTGAGTAATGGTCCAAAAGGTAAACATTACGCAAAGCGCACTGGTAGTGGCCGAAACCATGTTAACCATAAATGCCACCTTACTTGGGTCGGCTGCAAAAAGTGAAAATACACGACCAATCATTAAAAACAATGGCGCTCCCGGAGGATGGCAAATTTGTAGACGATAAGAAGCTGAGATAAACTCACCGCAATCCCAAAAACTAACTGTAGGTTCTAGGGTAAGTGTGTAAGTAATAATTGAAATAATGAATGTAACCCATCCGAGTACATTATTGCTTAGTTTGTATTTATTCATTCTTGCTATAAAGTTGCTAGTTTAAAATTTTTCTGCATTTTGCTTAGATGGCAAACATAAGGGAAAATGCCATACAGTGCAATAGGAAATAAAGGGAATTTCTGTTTTTAAAAATATTGATGAATTTAGGTGCAAAAAGTTGCTTGTGATATTATTTATTCAGCTTCAGAATAATTCAAACAAACTTTTTTATTTATTTTTTCAATACTGTCGTGTGCATTACATAAAAAGTAATTCCCTTAATTTTAATTTGTTAACTAATAAATTTACATTTTGACAAACAACCAAATTAGTCCATTTGAATACATTTCCATATTAATATCAATAATAATTGGTTTAGGAATTACTCAAATTCTTTCTGCTTTTACCGATTTACTTTATAACTATAAAAAGATTAAATTTTATTGGCCTCATTCATTTTGGATCATTTTTATACTTTTTCTTCAAATTCAAGATTGGTTTGTTTTTTATAAATTAGAAACTATAAAAGTATGGACTTTGCCTTTGCTTATTTTTGTAATTTCATACCCAGTAACTTTATTTATTTGTTCAAAAATGTTATTGCCAACTAATGATTTAGAAGAGAAAACAAATATGAAAAAATTTTACTACAGCCAATTTCAAATTATATTCATTTTTGTTTCATTGAGCATTGTACTTTCAATTTTGTTCAATATTTTTATGCTGAATAGGCCTTTTTATGAGCAAATAATTTTATTACTATTTCTTATAGCTACCCTATACCTTTCTTTAAAAAATAACGACACAGAAATATTGCATAAATTATTAGCTATTTTTATTCTTTTAGTTTCAATAACTGTATTGGTTTTTGAAAATAATTTTTGGGTGGTTAAATAAATAGTTGATAAATGTAAACTACCCGACATTTCAATTGATAACTCAAATTTACATTTGTACCATAATTAAATAACAACATGAACAAACTAAAATTATTTCTAACATTAACATTCTTCTTAAGCATATTGCTTTACATCGCTGCAAGTAAAACCAACCATTTAAAAAACACCTCACTAAATCAAAACAAAAATTTAATCAACAAAACCATGAACCCCTATTATTCAAATACCGATAAAAAGAAATTGGTTTTGCCAGATTCGGTTTGGAAAAAAGTATTGCCTATTGAAGTTTATGAGGTTTCGCGACATGCTGAAACCGAAAGACCATTTACAGGTAAATATTGGAATACCGATGAAAAAGGAACATACTACTGTGCCGCTTGTGGCAATGAATTATTTAAATCAGATGCTAAGTTTTCTAGCAGTTGTGGTTGGCCTAGCTTTTTTGAACAATCAAACAAAGAAAGTATAGTTTACAAAACCGATAAAACTTACGCCATGGAAAGAATTGAAGCCATTTGTGGCAGATGTGATGGACATTTAGGTCATTTGTTTGACGATGGACCTGCACCTACCAATAAAAGATATTGTATGAATTCAATTGTACTAGATTTTATACCTGATAAAAAATAAATACAAGTATTCTGTCTGATAGCCGACAATTTACTTTTTAAAAAACCCTTTAATTTGTTCAATAAAAAAAATAAAAATAATGAAAAATAAAATTTTAATAACTGTATTCAGTTTAATAAGCATCATGGCTTTTTCTCAAACCGATTTCAATGTAAGAAAAAAGCACTTTAATTTAGATAAAAATAATTTAGCCATTCAAGGTTATGACCCTATTTCTTACTTTGAAGGTACGCCACAAAAAGGAAATGCACTGTTTTTAACCTTTTATAAAGGGGTACAGTATTATTTTACAAGTCAAGCACATAAAGATTTGTTTTTAAAAACACCCGAAAAATACGAACCTGCATATGGAGGGTGGTGCGCTTACGCAATGGGCGAATATGGCGATAAAGTAGAAATTGACCCAACTTCGTACAAAATTGTTAATGGAAAACTAAACTTATTTTATTACAGCTTTATCAATAAAACATTGAATAAATGGAATTTAGATGAGGCTAACTTAAAGGCTAAGGCCTACAAAAATTGGGAATTAACTGTTAAAAAATAATATGATAAACTTAAAAAAATCATTACTAATTGCATTAGCAATAATCAGCTTGCAATTCCAGGCAATAGCTCAATTCAAAACCATTATTGAAGAACATTTTACAAACACCTTATGTTCTGTTTGTGCTAGTCGCAACCCTGGTTTATACCAAAATTTAAGAGCACAACAATATGTTTTACATATAGCTTACCATCCAAGTTCACCTTACTCAGGTTGCGTTTTAAACCAACATAACAAAACCGAAAACGATGCAAGAACTAACTATTATGGCATATTTGGAGGCACACCAAGAATAGTTATTAATGGGGTAGTTCAATCGTCTTCTACAAATTATGGCAGTGCCGCTATTTTTAATCCATTTAAAAATATAAATGCTGAAGTTGTTTTAAACATAACTCAAACTTTGGTTGGCGATAGTATAAAAAGCAGAATAGTAGTTAAAAAACTTACCGATAAGGTATTGACTAACTTAAAATTGCATGTATTATACGTAGAAGATACTTTATTTTACAATGCACCAAATGGCGAAAACGAACATTATGCTGTGTTTAGAAAAACAGCTAATGGTACTTCAGGAAAGGATATTGTTATTCCCAATAATTTAACAGATTCTTTAATTATTTTAGCAGCAACAAAATTAAATACTGTTTGGAACAAAAATAGAATTTATACTTTGGCATTTATTCAAAACACAGCAGACAAGGACATATTAAATGCTGCAAAATCAACTACCAACAAAACTGGAAACACAGGCGTAAAAACACTAACAGATTTAGGTGTAAGTATTTATCCTAATCCAGTTGCTGATTTTATAAATATTGAACTAAGTAATAACCAACCAACCAAGGTTTCGCTGGTAAATATTTTAGGAACTCAAATAATAAATAAAAGTATTACTACTTCAGAAAAATTAGATGTTACGAACTTTAGCAAAGGAATTTATTTTCTTTCAATTGAAAACTCAACAGGAAAAGCAACTCAAAAAATAATAATTAAATAAAATGAAAAAATACATCATCATTATTGCAAGGTTTGGCGCAGCAGCTATTTTATTACAAACTTTGTTTTTTAAATTTACTGCTGCTCCAGAATCTGTTTATATTTTTACTACTTTAGGTATTGAACCATTTGGCCGAATTGGAAGCGGAATTGCCGAATTAATAGCTGCCATATTGTTATTATGGCCAAGTAAATCGCTTATTGGTGCATTATTATCTGCAGGTGTAATGGCTGGTGCTATTACTTCTCACGTGTTATTTTTAGGTTATGAAATAATGGGTGATGGAGGTTTATTATTTTCGTTAGCAGCTATTGTTCTAATCCTTAATTTGATTATTATTTTATACAATTTTCAAAAAATAATAAGTATCAATTTAACCAAGCCATTTACGCTAATTAATCAACTGAGTTTATAATATGAAAAAAATAGTATTGCCTTTAATTTTTGCTTTTGGTGTAAATTTTATTTACGGACAAACAATTAATCAAAGCTATTTTAAAAATGGCTTGAATAATTATGAATTTACCTTGGCAAGCAATGGAACCAATCATTTATTTGATTTAGGTTGGAATCATTTACATGGTGTTACCAAAAACAAAAAATTTAGAATTGGTTATGGTATAAGATTTACTGGTATAAATGGACGTGGCGATTTTTACACTGCACCAGCAAAACTTACAAGTGGTGTTGAAAATCCAACCGCTATTTTTGCTGCAGATAAACTTGAGAATTTTGACACCATCAATGTAAATAATTATACCATTGGAAGTTTAAACTTAATTATTCATTTAAACTATCAATTTAACAAAAAATGGGAAGCAGAATTTAATATAGATGCCATAGGTTTTAGTTTTGGCAATAGCGAAACTACTAATTACAACAGTACAAAAAGACTTAACACCAACCCTGTAGCCGATGTTAAACAAAATGCCAAACCAACACCATTTAATTTATTATTGATAAGCGATAATGATTTAGGATCCTTAAATTCGCAAATAAAAATAAAATATTATTTCAACTCACAATGGGCTATTAACTTTGGAGGTACTTTTATATTTTCTGAACTTACTACTGATAATAAATTATTTAAAGACAACGACAGATTTAGACAAAAAACTTTTATGCCAATGATTGGCATTACTTATAAACCATTTTAAAAACAGAACAATGAAATCCAAATTTTTAATCCTTACGTATATTTTTTTGTTTATAAATGTATGTATTTCACAAACGCCTTTAAAAGTGGTTTCAAGCAATATTTTATTTAAAATAAAAAATGCAGGCTTAACTGTAGAAGGTAAGTTTACCAACTTGGAAGCAGAAATTAACTTTTTTCCTACTAATTTAAAGGCTTCCACCATCAATGCTAGTATAGATGTAAACACCATTAATACAGGTATAAAAAGTAGGGATAATCATTTAAAAAAAGGAGAGTACTTTGATGTTGCTAAATTTCCTAAAATAATGATAACTTCTAGTTTTTTCGGAAAAAAAGGTAATGCTTACAATGGTTATTTTAAACTTACTATTAAAGGTATTACCAAAGATGTAACCATTCCATTTACATTTGAAAACGGTGTATTTAAAGGGGAGTTTACCATAGATAGAAGAGACTTTAATGTGGGAGGCAATAGCATGATTATGGGAGATAAAGTATTGATTCAAGTAGAATTAAATACTCAATAAAAAAATAAATTATTATATTTGAATCAAAACCTTAGTACCTCAATGCCAATACAAAAATTAAAAGAAAATGCTGCAATTATTTTAAATCAAATTGCAAATTTAGTGGAACAAATTAGTGACAATAACTATGCTGAACAATTAGATTTACTTAACAACAATACCATTTCAAAACATGTTCGCCATATAGTAGAATTATATGTTCAGTTATTAGCTGGAATACCTAATAACGAAATAAATTACGATAAACGAGAACGCAATTTGTTAATAGAAAGCAATAGACTTTATACCTTAAATTTTATAAATGATTTACAAAAAAACATCTTACTAGTTGAAGAAAAAGAACAGTTAATAGTACTTAATTCGCTTATTAATGACGAGGAAATTTTAGTTAAAACCAGCATTGAAAGAGAGCTTATATATAATATAGAACACGCAATACACCACATGGCTATAATACAAATAGCCGTAAATCATTATTTCAAATACATAAGTTTAGATAAGAATTTTGGTATTGCTTACGCTACTATAAAACACAAAGAAACATGTGCACAGTAACCTTTTTGCCAATTCCGGGAAACGGTTATTTATTAACCTCGAGCAGAGATGAAAAAACAAGTAGGCCTGATGCTTTATTTCCTAAAAAATATGTAATAAGCAAACAACAAGTATTTTTCCCAAAAGATAAACTAGCTGGAGGAACTTGGATTGTAACTTCTAGCAATAATTTTACTTTGTGTTTGCTAAATGGTGCATTTGAAAAACATGAATCGAAACCTCTTTATAAAATGAGCAGGGGTTTAATGTTATTAGATTTTTTTAAATACAATAACGTACATCAATTCATTAGCGAATTTAACTTTATTGGCATTGAAAATTTTACACTTATTGTGATAGATGCTAACACCAATTTAAACCTTTTTGAGATACGTTGGGATGGAATAAAATTGCATGTTGCACAAATGGATACTAACCAAGCACATATTTGGAGTTCGGCTACTTTATATACCAACCAAGCCATTGAAAACCGAAAAAACTGGTTTGTTAAATACTTGAATACAGCGGCCATATTTAGCAAAGAAAATATTATGCAGTTCCATTTAACAGCGGGCGATGGAAGCTTGGAGAATAGCATTTTAATGAATAGAGAAAACAAGGTAAAAACGGTAAGTATTACCTGTATTGAGCATTCAGAAATAAATTATACCATGCATTATTTAGATACCGACAGCATGGAAAAATCAACCTTAAGAATTTTTAAAACAGAGCCACAATAAAAATGGTAAATACAATAAAATTTTGGTTCATTAAACATACTCGTTTTGAATTTTGGCCTTATTGGTTTGCCTATATTCCGGTATATTTTTATTATATTTATTTAAGCCTAAAAGCCAAAAGTTTTACCTTTTTTGCTACCGCGAATCCTGGTATTTACCTTGGTGGATTTGTAGGCGAATCAAAAAAAAATATTCTAAAAAAAATAAATCCTACCTATTTACCAGCTACTATTTATTGTAAAAACGAATTTAATGTTTCAAAAATAGTAGACCTATTAGCCGCTGAACAAATGCAGTTTCCGCTTATAGCCAAACCCGATGTGGGCGAAAGAGGAAGCCAAGTGGAAAAAATTACCAACAAACAAGAGCTCGAAAAATATGTTCATTCCATAGGTGAAGACTTTATCATTCAATCGTTTATTGATTATGAAATTGAACTCGGAATTATGTATTACCATTATCCAAACGGAACCAAATCGGGCATAAGTAGTATCGTGCTAAAAGAATATTTAAGCATAGTTGGAAATGGAGTTGATACCATAGAAACATTGATAAAAAACCATTTGCGTGCCCAAGGAAGGCTAGCTTATTTATTAAATAAATTTAGTTACTGTAGTCAGCAAATATTGTCTGCAAACGAAAAAATGTTACTCGAACCAATTGGCAACCACATAAGAGGTACAAAATTTATTAACGCAAACCACCTCATTAACGCCAAACTGATAGGAGTGTTTGACAAAATAGCCAAGCCAATTGATGGTTTTTATATAGGCCGTTTCGATTTAAAGGTAAAATCAATTAACGATTTGTATGAAGGTAAGAACATTCAAATTATGGAATTAAATGGTGTTACATCGGAACCAGCCCATATTTACGACCCAAGCACTTTTATATTAAGCGCTTACAAAGCATTGTTTCAAAACTATAAATTAATATACATCATTGCTAAACAAAATATTACTTTAGGTGAAAACTACCTTCCTTTTAGGCTTGTTTGGAAACAAATAAGAATGCATTTAAGTAAATAAGTGATGGAAATAATAATAGCCTTTGCATTGGCATTTGTGGTAAGCTTTTTGGGCTCGGTGCAGCCAGGTCCTGTTAACTTAGCAGTATTGGCAAGTAGCATTCAAAAGCAAAACAGAAATGCAGTTTTGGTAGCCATTGGAGGTTCTATTCCTGAGTTTATTTTCTGCTATATTGCCATCAAAGCCTCCTATTTAGTATTAAGTTTAAGTTATTTATTTCAATATTTTCAAATTGCATTGGCCATTATATTTTTAATAGCAGGTATCTATTTATGGTTAAACAAAACCAATATTACCAATAAAATTAACAATTATAATGGAATAGTTTTAGGACTAAGTTTAGCTATATTAAACCCACAACTTATTATATTTTGGACCACAGTTATTACTTATATTCAAATAAATAACCTGTTACAGCCAGTGGCATTTAATAATCCAATAAGTTTATTGGCATTTTGCTTTGGAAGCAGTTTAGGTGCATTTATTTTACATATTACCTTAATTGCATTTTCCCGAAAATTTATTACTATTGGCATAGTAAAATTTTTTAAATATGCCGATAAAACAATTGGCACTATTTTTATTATTTTATCAATATTTCAAATTATAAAATTATTGAACCATTGGCTGAAGTTGATTTAAAATACTGGTACCTACGCGATCATAAATTGTTTTGGAAACTTAGCAATAGCGATTTAAAAGATTTATGTTTAATAGTTGGTTTTAAAAAAGCCTTTAAATCGGAAATGATCTATTTTGCTGATGAACATATTTCTCGTATTTTTTTACTAAAACAAGGTATGATTAAAATATGCGAAACCGATAAAAATGGCAATGAAATTATAAAAGAAATAATAAAAAAAGGCGATTTGTTTGGCCAAATGAGTTTAGATGAAAACCAAGAAACTACTAGCCAAGAGTACGCACAAGCCCTAACAGATGTAAGTATTTGCTCATTTAAAATGAGCGATTTTGAGCAGGTTTTAGAACGTAATCCAAGTATTGCAATTGGTTATACCAAATTTATGGGTTTAAAAATTAAACGCATTGAAAACAGATTTAACAATGTAGTTTTTAAAGATGTGCGCTCTCGATTGGTACAGTTTTTAAAAGATTGGGCCGAAAGTGATGGAAAGCAAGAGGAGAATAAGTTTATCCTCAAAAATTACCTAACCCAAAATGATTTGGCCAAGTTGGTTTGCAGCACTAGGCAAACAGTTACCACAGTACTGAACGAAATGGAAAAAGAAGGTTTAATTAATTATGATAGAAAAGAAATTATTATTAATGATATCCTATTATTGAAATAAAATGTACAAAAATTACTTATTTTCGTTTCTATAAATATGCGTTTATACGAACAAAAAAAATGGTGGAAAAGAGCCTTAGCTTTAATTGCACTTTGCATTGGTATTTTTTCAATTTGGTACACCAGCAAGTTGGTTAAACAATTGGCCATTGAAGAACAGAAAAAAATTAAACTATGGGCAAATGCCACACAATCAATGGCTAAGGCCGAGGGCAATATTGATTTTTTATTAGACATAGTAACAGGAAACGAAACCATTCCCATTATATTAACCGATGGTAACGATAAAATTATAAGTTATAGGAACCTCGATTCTATTCAAGCACTTGATACCGCCTTTTTAAATGCTGAGTTGGCCGATATGAAAAGTCAGCACGAGCCAATAAAAATTGTGTATGATGCTGACAATAATTTCTACCAATTATTGTATTATAAAAACTCCGTTATTCTAACTCAATTAAAGGCATATCCTGCCATTCAGCTAGCCCTAATTAGTTTTTTTGCCATAATGAGTTACTTGGCATTAAGCAGCAGTAGAAGAGCAGAACAAAACCAAGTGTGGGTGGGTATGAGCAAGGAAACGGCACATCAACTTGGAACTCCTATTTCATCGCTTAGCGAATGGATTAATTTATTGCGCGAAACACCCAAAGAAGAACAAGCTTACTTGCTTGATGAACTTGAAAACGATACCAAAAGGCTTGAATTAATTACTGAACGTTTCAGCAAAATTGGGTCAGAACCGGTTTTAAAAGAAGAGAATTTAGATTTGGTAATTGAAAACTCGATGCAATATTTAAAAACAAGGGTTTCGAGTCAAGTAAAAATAAACATTAACATCACACATCCGGGTAATTGGGCCAAAATCAATATTCCTTTATTTGATTGGGTGTTAGAAAATTTTTCGAAAATTGCCATTGATGCCATGAATGGTAAGGGAGAACTAAACATTAACATCAGTAGCGATATAAAACATGTATATATTGACATAAGAGATACCGGAAAAGGAGTTCCAAAATCTAAATTCAATACCGTTTTTAAGCCAGGTTATACTACCAAAAAACGTGGTTGGGGACTTGGCTTATCGCTTGTAAAACGCATTGTGGAAGAATACCACAAAGGAAAAATATTTGTAAGAAACAGCGAGCTAGGAAAAGGTACTACCTTTAGAATTATGCTGAATGCTGTATAAAAAATATGTATAAAAGCCATTGTGGCTTTGCAAACCGCACTTCATATAAGCATTTGTAATGCGAAAAATAAACTGCCTATTAATATATTTGCTTCATGTTTAGTTTGGTAAAAGCGAATTACAAATCCGAATCGGCTGGTAGCCAGTGCGGTTTTGCAAACCGCACTAAATATTATTAGCATTTGTAATGCGAAAAATAAACTGCCTATTAATATATTTGCCTTATGATTAGTATGGTAAAAAGTGGATTACAAATCCTTATAATAGTTGATTCGGATTGCAAATCCGAATCGGCTGGTTTTTTGTTTCGGAAAGATTGAAATTAGAATTAGAAAGAAACAATATGACAGGAATAAATTTTAATAATGGAGTGAAAATTTTAACCAATTAAAAAATTTAGAATAAGCTATGTTCTCCCCTATTGTTAGTAGTCTTATGCGCTTGGACATAGCAAATCCGAATCGGTTTGTTAATTCGACCCCTTATTTTTTTAGATATAAAATTAGACATAAATATGAAAAAATATATAAACTTAGTTTTAGTTATTCTTTTTGCAAATCATAGTGTTTATTCTCAAAAATCATACAGTCAAATTATTGGTTCTTGGAGATACATGGGCTTTGATAATAAAGAAACTGAATCAATTGAATGCCCCGATCTAATTGTTTTTAATAAAGATGGTAAATATTTTATATTTAACGAATGTTATGGGAAAAAGATTGAAAATCCATTAGTTGAAAGAGGTATATGGGAATATTACTCTAATGAAGAAATAATAATCCTAAAAAACAGGCAGTTTGCTACTAATTATGCTTATCACAATACCAATAAAGTGTTGAAATTGTATTTAAAAGGAAGTACAAAAAAGCATTTGAAAATTTGCTATAATAAAGGAAAATGTAATAAAGAGAAATATGAAAAGGTTAAAACTACTTCAAACTTAAGTCCATAGCTTTCATATTTGGATTGGCAAATCAATTGCCCAACTGAATCACTCCCTATAGCTAGTGCACGAGCAAATACATCAACGCTTGTGCACGGCTTTGACGTGTACAAAACAACAAAAGCAAAAATGTCAATTTAAAATATATTTTTGCTTGGAAGTAAATTTATCAAAGTAATGTTTGTAAAATTTTTGTTCTGTTTTGATGCAGCCACACGCTAAATGCGTGCGGTAGCGTTGCCGTTTGCTTCATGCGCTAGCAGGGGATTCCCGTAAATATATTTGCTTTATGTTTGGTATGGTAAAAGCGGATTACAAATCCTTATAATAGTTGATTCGGATTGCAAATCCAATTGGCTGGGCATAGATGAAATAGGTGTTGAAAAAATATCCCAATCCTATCAGTTGAAATACAAGATAGCTAAACAAAAAATCTAAAGCAAAAGCTACCTAATCGGTGGCTTTTGCTTTTACTCTTCCAATCCCAACGCTTCAATCAATTCTTTGAGTTCGTGGTTGCTGATGTCTTCTTGTTCGCCTTTGTCGTAGATAGAGAGTAAGAAAACGGTTTCTTGGGCAACATACACATAGGTTATTACTCTAGCACCACCACTTTTACCCTTGTTTTTGCTTGTAATTGCCATGCGTATTTTATAGCAATTTTCAATTACTTCATCTCCCATAGTCGGGTTTTCTTCAAGCTGCTCCCCAAGTTCGTAAACATCAGCTTTAATAGAACGATGCTTTTTAGCAAGCCTTTTGAGCTCTCTATCAAAAGTATGAGTAGGAACAATTTTATAGCTCATTCAATAATTCCTTTAAAGATTTTGCTTTTATCTTTCCTGCTTTTATCAATTTCACTTCTTCTACAGCTTCTTTTATTCCAGCCAAAATCTCTGCTTTTGTTGGTTCGGGTTCTTCCCATGCTTGTAGGTTTTGGTACTCTTCTTTCATAATTTCCCAATCGTTTATTGGAATAAAAACCCCTGCAGGTTTTCCGTTTCCGCCTTGTATTATTTGTAAACTCATGATATTTTTATTTTGCAGTTTGAATATTTTGTTCAAAGAAGGTTTGAAATTTTTGTTTGGTAAGCATTGTATCAATAATGTTCATTACGGTGCTTTTATCCTTGTACGTTGAGTTGAGCAATTAAACGAACCTGTTCCGATGCTGTTTTATCTTGTAAGGTAATTGCTTTAGGTGTGGCATTTCTGTAATGCACTATCTCATCAATAGTTACACCATAGAAATAAGCCAGTTTTTCTAAAATATCAAGCGAAGGTTCAACCAGTGCTTTTTCAAGTTTATTGTAATGGGCAGGTTTTAAGCCAATCTCATTATAAACCTCTTTTTGCATCAAGCCTTTATCTTCTCTCAATTTCTTTATGTTATCTGCAATACTCATTTTATGTTCTTTTAAAATGACACTGCAAATTTATCTAAAAAAGATAAAATAAGCACTATTTATCTAAAATGTATAATTTATGTTGTCTAATTTGGATAATTATATTTAATTTTTCCTACTGTTCGAAGAGTCTTCTGCGCTTGTTCATAGCAAAGGAGACTACGAATTAATAAATGAAAAAAGAGTTTGTAACTCAATTAATTATTTTTTATTGTTGTACTTATGTTTTTAAGAATTCGTGTCGGAGACACTACATTTCATTACAAATCCATAGAGCACTTTGCTAACTCTAAGTTTAGTTGGGGTATCCCAGACATTAACCTATGAAAAAAAAATATTTAATTTTGTTTTATTTATATTTTTTAATGTTTAATTTATTCAGTCAATCATACAAGGACTCACTAATAGATAAACTAAATAGATATGGTTGCTATAATAGTGATTCAATTTTTAATTGTTTAGAAAGTAGAAAGTACAATAATAAATACATTGAGGAGGATAAATTTATAATAAAAACTATAGATTCATTTATGTTTTTCTACGAAAGTAAAGTTTTCAAAGTAGAAGATTTACAAAAAGTTTTAGGAGCAAAATTCCCAATTTATAAAAGTAAATATGATACTGTATTTTCATTTTCAAGTAATTATTTGAATTATTATATTACATATACAAAAAAACCAATTAGTCTTTACTATCATTTTCCAATGATAACAATAATGCCAAGAAAATTTTTAATTTATCACGGAAGTGGAAGAAAACACCCTAAAGACAAACTGATTTTTGATTGTGAATTTGAAGGGGGTAGTATACGATTAATTAATTTTGTGTATATTTATAAGTACCTTTATCCTTTATTAAGTAATTATAGTATAAAATATGAGAGGGAAATAGAAATTGATTTAATACTTAGGTAGGCCGTACTGTTCGTAGTCTTATGCGCTTGTTCATCACAAAGGAGACTACGAATTAATAAATGAAAAAAGAGTTTGTAACTCAATTAATTATTTTTTATTATTGAACTTATGTTTTCAAGAATTCGTGTCGGAGACACTACATTTCATTACAAATCCATAGAGCGCTTTACTAACTCTACAGATAGTTGTGGACTACATTTAAAATTATGCTGAATGTAGTTTAAAAATTATGTTCAGGTAATGTTCATTATCTCCCATAAACAGAAGGCTCTGAATCATCATCCACATATATTCCCCTCTCGCGTAAAAAATCTTTCACATCCTTTAAATCTGAATAGTTGCTATCAGAAACATAATAACTGTATTTAAAATCATCATCAAAATACATATCAAAAGTGCTGCCCATTAACCCGGGTGCAAGTGTAGAAACTATTTTAAATTTGGTTAAATTTTCGTACTTATAAACATACTTTTTTTTGAAAAACAAACCATCTATTATGGTTATATCATTGTCTGTAAACGCTATTCCATTATTCTTTTCTAAATAGTAAACCAAGTACCATAAAAGAAGAGCCAAAATGGTTATTAGTATTGATTCAGAAAGACCATACGCAAAGAGCCCAATAATAAAAAAACTTAGGAATGTTCCTATAAAGCTGCCATCTGATCTTATTTTAATATTCATTTCTTCAATTTCATTACTTCAAATAACGCTATTTTTCTAAACAAAAAAACCGCTTTAGTTTTGGCTAAAGCGGTTTAAGTTTAATAATAATTCATTTATTCGGTAGTAAAACCATCAGCACCTAGTTTTTCGGTGAGCGCATTTATGATTCCTTCATTGTCAGCAAATTCGTTGGCTACATAATGTGGTTTGCCATTTTTGCCAAATGTAATCTCAATTGGATTCTCAGTAGTTTCTTCAATTAAATATTGACTTGTTTCAAAATTAGTTGGAGTACTTAAACCAATGCTTAAAGCATAAGCATTGGCATCTTTAATAATTTGACTGCATAAGCTGTAATCAGCCTCAGCAAAGGGTTTTCCTGCTCCTAATTTTGAAAAAATATCAGCTAATTTTTTTTCGTTGATGCCATATCCCCACGATGTTTGCTTAATACCCAAACACCATAAATCTATTTGAAAACTACCAATAATATAATTGGTACGAGGAATGTTTTTTACAATTAATATAGTGGCTTTGCCTGTTTCTTGCCAATCGGTATTAAGGTAACAAGCTTTTATAGCTAATGTGCGGCCTCTGTCTTTTATATATTTTTCGGGTTTTATATGTTTTGTCATGTGTATTTATTGTTTTGTATGAAAACAAAAACAGCCAAGCTTTTCAGTTTGGCTGTTGTCTTCTTTGTTATTATTAAATATTTATTTGCTTGTAGGGCGTTTAATTTCAACTTCTTCGTAAGCTTCCACAAAGTCACCTACTTTCATATCATTAAATTTGTCGATTGTTAAACCACAGTCGAATCCAAAAGCTACTTCTTTAACATCGTCTTTAAAGCGATTCAATGATGAAAGTTCACCTGTATGAACCACCACACCATCGCGTATTAAGCGTATTTTAGAGTTACGGAATACCTTACCATCGGTAACCATACAACCTGCAACGGCTCCAACTTTGGTAATTTTAAATACTTCGCGTATTTCAATATTACCAGTAATTTTCTCTTCCATTTTAGGCGTGTGCATACCTTCAATAGCCGATTTAATTTCACCAATCGCATTGTAAATAATTGAATACATACGAATATCGATTGATTCATTTTCGGCCAATTTACGAGCCTGTGGTGAAGGACGTACTTGGAAGCCAATGATGATTGCATCTGATGCAGAGGCTAACATTACATCGCTTTCAGATATTTGACCAACTGCTTTGTAAATAACACTTACTTGAACTTCTTCTGTCGATAATTTAATTAATGAATCTGCCAAT
>JBGSBN010000048.1:0-18714 GCA_041730515.1 Methylacidiphilales bacterium
TGTTTCTAAAAACACAGGAATAGACTGTTCCTGTATAGGCGTTGGAGTCTCAAACCCCATCTCTTGAATCGCATTCAAGATGGACGTTTCTACGCCCAAATCACTAAAATTTTTCAAAGTACTTTATTAAAAATAAGCTGCGAATATAGCTTAATATTTGATATATTGGCTTTTAGTGACTTAAATAAGTTTTAATTGTGGAATGGTTGGATGTTTTTCTGTTTAATTGTTTAGTTGTTTAACTGTTTAATTGTTTAACTGTTTAATTGTTGATTATTGATTGTTGGTGGTTGTTCCGATTTATTGCAAGTGCGTAAATTTAACTTTAGATTTTATCTAGTAGACATTGATTAAAATTAAAGTTTCTCCTGAAAGCTTTCGCATTGGCGTCTACTTAATTATTGGTTTTTTCTTGTAAATATATATGAGCATTTAAGTTCCGGAGGAACGAACATATGGTAGCAACGGGATTAATCCGTTGGAAAATTGATTACAGTCTATTGCACGAAACACCAAAATCTTTGCGAAAGCCAAAGGCTTTCTCAAAGATTTTGGTGTTTCGTTATGTCTAATTCTTAATTTTCACCAACAGTTTCACTAGTGGCTATCGATTTTAAACTCTACCGAAAGCTTTCAGTATGGAGTGTTCCGTAGCTTGTCGCACGTGCGATTTATCGGGAGCTGAATGGTTAATTATTTTCTTAGTTTTCGAATGGTTTATTTCATTTATTTAACCTCATTGCTTACATTTGACTAACCATTTATACTCCATAAATTGAAATACGAAGAAGAAATTGCTGCGCATTTGCATAGTAAAAATACTATAAGCACAAACACTTATGAATCAATTGTTTCAAAAATTAAAGCACAAAAGTTTTCACTTCATTGGGAATTACGGACCTTGCTTTATATTGGAATTACGCTTTTTACCTCAGGTTTAAGTGTTTTTATTTATAAAAATATTGGCGAATTAGGACATATAGCGCTTATTATTTTGCTTTTTGGCGCTTGCGCTGCTTCTTATTGGTACATTTTTAAAAATGCTTTGCCTTTTAGTAAACAGCAAGTTAACCATGCCAATCCGTTTTACGATTATGCTGTTCTTTTGGCTTCACTATTATTAATAAGCTCCATTGGCTACTTACAGTTTAAATATAATTTATTGGGTAACTTGGCTAGTTTTTCGGCTTTAATTATTTCGTTAATATTATTTGCTACTGCTTTTCGATTTGACCATAAAGGAGTTTTAACATTGGCTATCAGTTTTCATGCTTCGTTTTTTGGTTTGGTGGTTACGCCTCTTCAATTTTTGGATAATATGGATAATTTTGCTGAACAAAATTTACTGTATGTAGCTTTAGGTTTAGGAGTATTGCTTTATACTTATGTGCTTATTATTAATTATTTACAAGTAAAAATGCATTTTGCCATTGTATTGCTAAATTTTGCAGTTAACATATTTTTGATTGCGGCTTTAATGGGCGTTTTTACCCAATCGTTTTCGGGTATTTATTATTTAATTTTATTGGTAGGTAGTATTGTAAGTTTTTTACAAGCCAAACATTATCAATCGTTTGCTATTTACTTAACTTTGGTATTAACCAATTTTACAGCTTTAAGTTATTTTATTTTAAAAGCCCTTTTTCAGTTTGATGCCAGTGCAGCAATTTATATATGCTTCTTATATTTAATTTTTGGTGGCGCTGGATTGGTTTATTTATTAAAGAATCACAAAACAATTTTAGGCTATGATAAAGTATAATATAAAAAAACTTACCAATGAATTACTTTTTACCACTATTGCTAAATGGGTAAAAAAAGGTTGGATTAAAGCCGATGATGTTCAAGGTTTGGATAATGAAGAACCTTATACTAAATACCATTTACTGAAACGTATTGGTTTATTTATTGCTACTTTTTTAAGTATTTGGGGAGTAATAGGTTTTTTTAGTTTGTTTTTAGTTCAATTGGCCGATTCAAGTTTGGGTTTAATTGGTTTTTTATTAATGGCTTATGGTTTAGGTTTATTAGTGTATTTAGAAAAAATGATTGACGAAAAACAATGGTACAAACAAGGAACAGATGATGCTTTTTTATTCAACGCCATTTTTTTAGTCTTTTCGGGTATCTTAATTATTTTAGAGCCAGACTTTGACCAAACATCGTTTTTAGCAGGAAGTGCACTTTTGATTATAATATTGGCTGTAGTTAGTTATAGATACTTAAATTGGTTTTATGCTGTAATTACTATATTACTAATCAATAGTTTACCAATTCAAATTTTAGCTTTAATCAATACACAATTGCTGTTTTTTGCTGCTTTGGTTTTAATTCCGTTAAACATAGTGATATTGAAATTGGTGAAAAAGAATGAAACGTTTGATAACTATGTTTTTAAAAATTGTTTTAAATACATAAAATATATTGCTTGCGTAATGATGTACTTAAGCGTTAATTTATACGTAATAAAGGAAACAGCATTTAATTTATTAGGAGTAAATACCATTCCATTACAAGGTTTGTTTTTAGCACTAACCATTATTTTTCCTTTGTTATTGATAGCTTTAGGTTTGTATTACAAACAAAAGTTTATGTTGCACAGCGGCTTGTTTTTGTTAATGCCAACAGTTGCCACCATTCGGGCTTATTATGCGGTAATGCCTCTTGAATTAGCTTTAACTTTAGGTGGTTTGGTACTGATTTTAGTTTCTTATTTTTCTATAAAACATATTCAGAAAAACGATACGCCATTTACTTTTGAAGCCAATCATAATGATGATTTAACCAATACCGAAATACTTATAACTTTGCAGCAATTGGGGAGTAAAAACACTGAAACACCAAGCGATAAAACCTTTGGCGGTGCAGGAGCGGAGGGAGGTTTTTAAGTTGAAGATTATCTTCAATTGCCCCAAATTCAAAGTGAGCGAATTAATATCAAAAGTCTTTTCTTTATTAAGATCTACTATTAATAGAGTTGTATCTTAACTATTTTCAAAAAACAAAAGATTAGGTATAAATTTATTCAAGAATTTTAAATAAATTTGATTGGTTAACGTTATTTTTATTTCTTGTATCAACAATGATACAACTTATTGATTAAACTTAATGACTTACTATAATGGTTACATTGAAAAGAATATTATGTTTTTGTGTTTATTTATTATCAGCAAATTCTTTGTTTGCTCAATTAAATTATGAAATTAATAACCTAAATAATTCAAATAAAACAAAAACCAGCTTACCTCGAAAAGTTGATAATTATTATTGGGATTATAATACAAATGAATGGAAAATATATGAATCAAATAATTACACCTGCAATAATAAATTCCAGATAGAATCGATTAATATTTATAGCTTTTCAGATTGGAAATCAAAAAAAGTAACCTATTTTTATAATAACAAAGGTCTAATTGAAAAAATAGTTTTTTTGAATTTCCATGATTATGAAAACAAGCTTGATACAGAATATATAGCTCAATATTTATATGATAATCATGGGAATGACTCCATTTACCAACTTGATTATTATTCAGGATATCCAAACGAAATATATTTAAAAAGGATAACTAGATACTTAAATATTTATTCAAATAAAAACACAGAAGTTTTAACAGAAAGAATTGAGCAATATTGGTCAAAAAGATTGCAACAATTTAGGAATAAAAATAAAATGGTATTTGATTACGACTCAATTAATAATAAATGTACTCAAATTACCTATTCTAACTTTGATACACTGACCAATCTTTTTTTAAATGATGTTACCGAAACCGATTTTAGTTGGCATAAATGGAATGGCTCTCCTTTCAATTCAATTGAAAAAGGACATACTTATAAGGTCTATAATGATTCAACCTTAACTAATTCCTATAGATTTCATGATGAATATGATGATAAAGAAAACCTTACAAAACATCATGCGGAGTTCTGGAATTCAGATAGCAATAGATGGGATTTAGCAGCAAATAGTTCTGGGGGAGAACAATATTTTACCCAGAAAATAAATATTAAATATATTTCAAATGAAATGGTAGAAAAAACTACCCAATATTATTGTAAAATAGATAGTTCTTGGGTAAATTATCAAAAAAGTGTTTATTATAATTTTTTGCCAATTACCTCAAAAGAAAAAGAGGTTATTCATGTTTTTCCAAATCCCAATAATGGTTTTTTAAATATTGAAACTTTAAACTATAACTTTACTAGAACAGAGATATTTGATTTTACAGGTAAATTGGTTTATTCACAAAATTGTTCTGATACTCAACTAAAAATAGATTTAAGCCATTTGAACAACGGCATTTATATTATAAATACCCAATTAGAAAATGGACAAATAAATAAAACCAAATTGGTTTTAAGTAGATAAAGGCAGGAATTCTAAGTTTAAAATTTACCTGTTATTTTAAATCAATAACAAAAAAATATCACTCCGAAATTATTTCAGCTTGAAAAATATTTTTCAATAACTTTTTTGATTTAAAGGACTCATATTTGAAAGATGAAATTATGAATATATAGCCGAAAATTATCATTGTAAATGGATGGAATTCATAAAAACCAGTACTTAAAAACATAATACACATAAATACCAAAAAGCCAAACCAAATATAAGAAAATATGGTAATACCTTTGTGTAATTTCATGTTTACAGTTATTTTAGTTCCATCAGTATCTTTTTCAATAAAACCAATAATTTTCGGCAGACAGGAATTACGATATTTTATTTTTCTTATAATCTCAAATTTGTTACCAACTATTTCACCATCAAATAGTTTTCCTGAAACATAATTAATGTAAGTGTTTTCAAATTCTACCTCGTTTGTAAGACGTTCAATTATTTCGTCCTCATTTAAATTGCTTTTAAAAATAATATTTTCAATAGGTAGGAATTTCATTAAGAGGATAAGTTAAACTCAATGCAATATTTAAATGTTGCTATATCCATTTTTTTGCGCTTTCGAATTTCGATATTAATTATTCGAATTTCTTAATTGCCCCAACTTCTGAGTGAGCGTATTAATATCAAAAAGTCTTTTTCAACCGAATAATCTTTGGCGTATAAAAAGTTTAATTTTTGAATGGTAATAGGGTTATAGCTTTTGCCTGTTAGGTTATCAATAGGGTTTAATACACCTTGGCGCAAATTGGGTAACAGTTTAATATTATCGGCTTTGGCATACCCAACCCATGTTTTTTCACCTAAAAGTACCTGAATCCAATTTTTGAAAAACTGTGTTTTATTTTTAATAATTAAACTTACAAAAGGAATAAATGGCATTATAAAAATGGCAAAAAACACATCGAAAATACGTTTCTTTTGTTGCTCCCAAGCCTTGCTTAACGATAAGTTTAACTCTATGGTATAAAAATCTCCAGGGGTGTTTTTATTGTTACTTCCAATTATAAATAAACTTTCTTCGGGCACTATTTTAAACAGTAATTCTTGCTGTTTCATGCGGCCCATCCATTCTATAATTTGCGAAGCAGCCAAATCTTTGGAGCAAAAAATTATTTCTTCAATTTTAAGTACATCCACTATTTCGCTCAGTTGGTTTACATTGCCTAAATATTGGTTATCGTTTACACTTTTATCGTCAATAGCAATAAAACCAAAATAGTCGGCTTTGGCTTTCGATTTGATTAATAAATCTTGCACTCGATTTACTTCATTATAATTACCCACTATGGCGGTGCGTAAGTGAGTACTAAAGCTAAAACTTAACTTGCCATTTTTTAACCAAAACAATAAAAATCGATCGAAATAAGCCATAATAATGGTGCTTAAAGTTCCTAAAACGATAATGGCACGACTAAAACGATATGAATCGTTGAGGAACGCATAAAAAACTGCTATGGCTAATGAACCTGCTAAAACGCCTTTGGTTACACTTAAAAATGTTTTACGTTTATTATAAGCGCCTGCAAGGTAAAGGCCCGCCATCCAAAGAGCACCATATATGCAACTATTGGCTAAAACCACGTTATTGCTGTATGCCGAATCGGTATCGTATTTAAAAATAGAGTAACCTTTGCTTATAAAAAGCATGCTTATTACAATTAAAATTAGATCGATAACGGGTAAATAAACTGCATTTAAAAATCGTAAAATAATGGCAGCTGTGGCACGCAAATAAATGGCAAAGTTTATGAGCAATCCAAAGGTTTGTGCATGTTTTTGCGAATAATGTTTCTGCGCAAAAATTATCATGGCACGATAGAACGTAAATACAAAATTTACACTGGTTTTTTTAGTGCTTTCGCCTTTGTAATGTATAATGGTTGTATCGTGAAAATAGTAGTTAAAATAGCCTGCTTTGGTTACTCGGTAGCTTAAATCTATATCTTCGCCATACATAAAATAATCTTCATCGAGCATGCCAATTTTTTCGATAACTGTTTTGCGCAGCATCATAAATGCACCTGCTAGTACATCTACTTTATGAGTTTCGTTTTTATCTAAAAATCCAAGGTGGTATTTGCCAAATCTTTTTGATTTTGGAAAAAGAGCCGCCAAGCCAAATATTTTATAAAAAGCCACATTAGGCGTAGGTAATCCACGTTTACTTTCAGGTAAAAATTTTCCTGAACCATCAATCATTTTTACACCAACAGCACCAGCATCGGGCGTTTGGTCCATAAATGAGATTACTTTATTAAAGCAAGCTTCTTCTACAACTGTATCGGGATTTAAAAGTAAAATGTATTCGCCTTTGGCTATTTTAATGGCTTGGTTATTGGCCTTACTAAAACCTACATTGTCTTTGTTTTCAATTAAAATAACATCGTTGGCAAACTTGTGTTTAACCATTTCGCAGCTTCCATCTACCGAATTATTATCTACAACTATAATTTCTGAATTAATTCCATTACAGGCCTTTCTAACTGAATACAGGGCTTGTTCTAAAAAATATTTTACGTTATAGTTTACTATTACAACTGAAAGTTTCAAATGGGTAAAATGCTGTTATTAATTGTACAAATATAATCTTTGAATTGGTGTTTATGATGTTATTTTTTTATACCACCATAAAATTACAAACCCTAATAGAAACGTAAGATGTTTTTAAATAGTATGGTATTCATTCATTTTATGACAATTGTTTTGCAACTATTTGATTGTCAATAATAAATTTGTTCTATTTTTTTTTGAAAAACGTAATTGATTTATTGTTAAAGAAATAGCCCCATTTATTGGCTTGGGTTAATAATAAGTAAATCTTTGAATGAATAACCAAAATTAAAATGTTTTATTTGAACCCTTATTATGAAAGTATTTAACAAAATAGTTTTGTTTTTTAATTGGGTGGCTATTTTACTGCTATTAGGTGCTTATTTGGCTGCTTTTATTAGTCCAGTAATGGTTTGGTTTATAGCATTTTTAGGCTTGGCATTTCCTGTTATTTTTATTGCAAACGCCTTATTTGTAATTTATTGGATGTTAACTTTAAACTGGAACTTTTTATATTCATTAGTGGTGCTTTTAATTGGTGTGGCCACCATTCAACGTTTTATTCAATTTGGAACCAAAAAAGAGGAAGTAACCAGTAATTATTTAAATGTAATTGATTTTAATACGCACGCTTTTGATGCTTTGGAAAAAAACGAATACAATGGTCAATTATTTTTTGAAACCTTACAAAATATTAAACCCGATATTATGTGTTTTCAGGAATTTGTGTCGTACGATACCAAAAAAGACAAAGCCATGTTTAAGCAATTGATAGCTGAATACAAAGATTTTTATACTCATAACATGCAAGCTAACGAGGATAAAATTACCGGTTACAGCATTAGTATTTTAAGCAGGTATCCTATTGTTAATTCTGGTTTTGTAGAGCGAGTAAACTCCAACGGAAATGCTACTATTTTTGCCGATATAAAATATAAAAACGATACCATTAGGATTATCAATACACATCTAAAATCAATTGCATTCGATAAAAAAGATTTTCAAACTGTGGCTGAAATTGAAGCTGATAAAAACGAAAAAGAAGTTGGTTTGCTCGATATAAAAAGCATTGGAGGAAAGTTAAAACGAGCCTTCGTCAATAGGTCGAAACAAGCAGAAGCAATTCAGAAATTTATTGAAAAAAGTAAGCATAAAATTATACTAACAGGCGATTTTAACGACTCGCCAGCTAGCTATGCTTATAACATAATTAAAGGTGATATGAAAGATGCTTTTATTGAAAGTGGTTCTGGTTTTAGTTCTACTTACACAGGTAAAATGCCTTCATTTAGAATTGATTATATACTAGCCGATAAAAGTTTTGAAATAGTAAATTATAAACCTTATCCGTTAAATTTTAGCGACCATAAAATGCTGAGTGCTACGGTAAAAATCAATTAGGTTTGTAGGTAAAATTTTGTAATGTTGTAAAATGGCATTCGAAGTAACAATTTTAGGCAATAGCAGTGCATCGCCAGCTCCCAACAGGCACCCAAGTGGTCAGTATTTAAATATATTGGATCATCATATTCTTATTGATTGTGGCGAAGGAACTCAAATGCAATTGGAGCGCTATAAAATTAAGAAATCGCGCATTAACCAAATATTTGTTAGCCATGTTCATGGCGACCATATTTTAGGTTTGCCGGGTTTGTTACTCAGCATGAATTTAATGGCTCGCGAAGCGCCTGTTCATATTTATGGCCCAAAGGAATTATTCGAAATATTAAACGTATTTTTTAAATACAGCGAAACACGATTTAGTTTTGAATTAAACTACCATACCGTTGACCCAAATAAAACTGAAGTTATTTTTGAAAATATTTATTACAAAGTCATTTCTTTTCCTTTGTTTCACAGGGTTCCAACCGCAGGTTTTTTGTTTCAAGAACGCAGCAAATTGCGCAAGTTAAATGTAGAAGCCTGCGAAAAATTAAAAGTTCCTTTCACGCATTTTAACGATTTAAAGCGCGGTAGAGATTATTTAAGTCCTGATGGAAAAACGCATATCAAAAACGAATTACTAACTTTTGATCCTGGAAAACCAATTACTTATGCGTATTGCAGCGATACCATTTTTGACGAAAGGGTGATACAATCGGTGCAAAATGCAGATATACTTTACCACGAAGCTACTTTTATGCACGATAAATTGGCTAGAGCTATTGATACTATGCATACCACTGCCAAACAAGCTGGCATCGTAGCTAGTAAGGCTCATGTAGAGAAATTAATTATTGGCCATTTTAGTGCAAGATACGATGATTTGCAACCTTTGTTAACCGAGGCTAGAACTGAATTTGCTAATACAGACATTGCTGACGAAGGGCGCACTTTTATTATGGAATAATTGCTGAATGCTGTTTTAGCAAATCATTAGCCTTATATTTGCCGTTTTATAAATTACATGCAAACATTTACACCTACCAATTGGCAACAATACGAACTTTTAGATTGTGGCGATTTTGAAAAGCTAGAAAAATTTGGTTCATTGGTTTTACGCAGACCTGAACCTCAAGCTTTGTGGAGTAAAAAATGGAGCGAACAAGAGTGGCAAAAATTAACCGATATTACTTTCAAACCTCGCACTAGCCATAGTGGTGAATGGATAAAAAAGAATAAAACTGCAGGCGAACGTTGGAAAATGAATTACAAACACAACGATTTGAACCTGAACTTTAATTTAGCTCTTACTTCGTTTAAGCATGTGGGTATTTTTCCAGAACAAGCCGCTAATTGGGATTATATTTTCCAAAACCTGAAAAAGGTAAAAGGTGAACAACCAAGATTTTTAAATTTATTTGCCTATACAGGTGGTGCAAGCATAGCTGCAAAAGCTGCTGGAGCCGATGTAACCCACGTTGATAGTGTGAAACAAGTAATTACTTGGAGTAAAGAAAACATGGAATCTTCGGGCTTGAGCGATATACGTTGGGTGGTAGAAGATGCCATGAAATTTGTAAAACGTGAAGTAAAACGTGGTAAAACTTACCATGGAATTATTTTAGATCCTCCTGCTTACGGAATTGGTGCTAATGGCGAGCGTTGGCAATTGGAAAATAGCATTAATGAATTATTACAAGATGTTTCCAAAATATTAGAACCCAATAACCACTTTTTGATAATGAATGTTTATTCATTGGGTTTAAGTGCTTTGGTGGTTCAAAATTTAGTGGAAAGTAATTTTAAACAAACTAAAAACTTAGACTTTGGCGAGTTGTACTTGCAAGGAAAATCGGGTATTCAGTTGCCTTTAGGAATAGTTGGTAGGTATAGTTTGTTGTAGTGATTTATTAAGTTTGTTATTTAGCTTGTTGAATAAAATTGCTCAATATTTTTTTGAATCTAAGTCCATTCTTCCATGTAAAATTCTTATTATTTCTATATCCTGATTAGGTGAAATTATATAGAAAATAATATGTTGATTATGTAAATAACCTAGCAAATTATTTTTTATTTGATTATAGTTTTTACCTATTTTAGGGTTATTTACTAGGGTAGTAAATGAATTAATGAGTGAAAAATAATATTTGTTCGCTTGATTTTCTTACCATTCTTCAATTGTGTAATTCCAAATATCTTCTAAATCCTCAATAGCTTAATTTGTGAGGTGATAGCTAGGCATTCTTTTTCCGTTTTTTCTTCATTATTTCTAAATGATTTTGAGGGTTAAAATCAGAATTTATGCCACTATTTATACCTTCGTCAATAGCTTTTTTAAGCGCAATTAGTTTGTTTTCTTCTATTTCAAGTAAACGTAATCCTGCTCTAATTACTTCACTCGCATTTTGATAACGACCTAATGTAAGACTTTCTTCCACAAAGGTTTCAAAATGGTCTCCTAGTGATATTGATGTATTTTTCCCCATAATTATTTTTACACAAAATTACCAAATTTTGGTAACTTTCAAATTTCTTTATTATTTAACCCAAATCAACCTTGTAATCTTTCTAATCTTTCTAATCTTCCAACTTTGTAATTAAACTAAACCTTCAACATTCCTCTAAATCCTCTGGCTGCGTAGTATGATTGAGCGCCATTATGATATACAAACACATGGTTATACCTAAAATCGGCAAATAAGGCTCCACCAAGTTTTCTTATGGGGGCAGGAGTTTCTATCCAACTCGATGTTTTT
This sequence comes from Methylacidiphilales bacterium, assembly GCA_041730515.1. Lineage (GTDB taxonomy): Bacteria > Bacteroidota > Bacteroidia > UKL13-3 > UKL13-3 > JAAFJM01. The sequence continues at coordinate 11,098 of JBGSBN010000048.1, forward strand.
GCATCAAAATTTCCTAACTGCGATAAGTTTCGGTATTGCGTTTCGCTTAAAATAGTGATGCCCATTTCTGCTGCCATATTCAATGCGCTGCCCAAAGGTTTGTTTTCTTTTCGGGCATCTAAAGCTTCGTGGTCAAAACACAAACTTCTGCGTCCGCTTGGACTTTCGGCTGAACAATCCACAAAAATAAATTCGTTGGTTTTTGTGTCAAAGTCTATCACATCAGGCTCGCCTCCGGTAATCTCCATTTGGTTAAGCGACCATAGTTTTTGTTTATTCTCACTTAGTTCTAACTTGGCTTGCACCTTTGCCCAATCTATATTTGAGTGGCGGTTTACATGTTTTTCGAAACGAATTTTCAAAGTTTCTATTAACTTTTTAGCATCTGTAGTTGGTAGTTCTTTTATCATAAAATGTATTTATAACAAATATATTTAATCGTTTAATCCTTTGCCTTCAAAAATTGGAGGAATACATTTTTCTATTCTTGCCTCTCGGGTTTTAGCTTGTTTAGGTTGAGCAAAGTGCAATAAATAGCCACGTTGCCTGCCTGGAGTTAGTGCTTCAAAAGCATTTTTTAGTTCAGCACTTTCATTTAATTTTAGTTGAAACTCTTCAGGAATTTCGTATTCAGTAGTTTTTTTACGTATAACTTTTAAACCTGCTTTTTCTACCTCAATGGCTTCAAAAATGTATGCTTTAATGATAGCTTCTAACTCGGTTACTTGGGCTAAATTGGTATACCTAATTTGGCGTGTAGCTTGTACATTTTTCGATTGTTGAATTAAAATATCGTGCGTATCAGTAAGCAATGCACCTTTAAAAAACAAAAACGCGCAATAATCTTTAAAAGTATGAATAAGCACTATATTATTTTCTTGAAAAGTATAACATGGTGTTCCCCATTTTAACTCTTCGGTTAAGTTGCAGCTAAGGGCCATGGCTCGCATTTTTGTAATTTCTTGCTGCCATTTTTGTTCTTTGGTAAAATAAAAATCAACCTTTGGGTTCATAGGTTTTTAAATAATTAATTATCATTTTTAAGCTTTTTCCACTCTACTGAAAGTGTCTTGCAAAATTTATCAATATTGTTTTTTTTTATAATATTAAATGATTTGCTTCTTGCTTTCATTTCATTGGTATATTTTGATAAAATAAAATTTCCATTGTTATTGTCTGCACCAAGGCACAATTCTAATAAAACAATTTTTGCCCAAGTATGCATGTCTTCATCATTAAAGCAATTGGTGTTTTCGAAATTAGAAATAAATTCTAATAGATTGTTTTCCGTAAATTCTTTACCAACTAATCCAAGCCCTTCAGAAAAGTAGCCATCTGATTTAGCATACGTTTTTGTAATTATTTTAAAATAGAATGGCCTTAACCATTTATTCTTTGCATTTAAACTATCTAATAAAGCAAGTGCTGGGGCTTCATTATGTAAATCCCAGTCTTTATTTTGGTATAAATCTTTTGCTAATTGTGTAACTTCGTTAGAATTAGCGAATGAATCAAAATAACAATACTTATATTCTTTATAATCGCTGCTTATTTCATTACTATCAATCAAAATAACATCCACTTGAACTAAACTATCTTTTGATTTGGAAATTGAAGAAGTGTTGTTTAATTCGTTTGAACATTCAGTTAATAGAAAAACGGATAGTAAATAATGAAATTTATTCATTTGTAGAAATATTTTTTGTTCAAATATAGAATCATTTAAATGTATCTATTTAGAGTTTTTTTAAGTTAAAATAAGTTTTTTGTGCATAAAAAAATCCGAAGCTTTATAAACTTCGGATTTTTTGATATTACATTTTGTACTTTTTCTTTATTTGGAAGAAATAACTGCGGCTTATTTCAAAAGGTTTTTCAACTCCTTTTAGGTGTAAGCGGCCTGTATCGTTGGTCCATTTTTCAATTTTTTGAACGTTCAATAAATTTACAATTGTAGAACGATGAATTTGAATGAAAACATCTTCTGGTAATTTAGCATCCCAATTTTTAATAGAATTGTAGGTAATGCTTAACTTACCATCGTTCATATATATTTTGGTGTAATTTCCATAAGCTTCTATGTAGTTGATGTCGCTTATTTTTATAAAATTCATTTTATTATCAAAGTTCAATAAAATGATTTGATCTGATTGGAAAATTTCATCATTTTCAGTACTTCCTTCAGGAATTTCGCTAGCTGGAGTAGTAATTTTCTCAATGGCCTTACTGATACGCTTCGAACTAACAGGCTTAATGATGTAATCAACCGCGTTTAACTCAAATGCTTTAATAGCAAAGTTTTCGTGCGAGGTAATAAAAATAATTTTTGGAGTACAGTTAATTTCCCCAATTAAATCAATAGAGGTTAAACCGTTTAAATCAATATCTAAAAAAAGTAAATCGGGCTGTAAGCGATTAATAATTTCTTTCGCTTCATCAAAAGTAGATGCTTCTCCCACCAATTCTATATGTGGGAATTGTTCTAATACCTTTTTTAAAGTAATTCTCATTACCTCTACATCATCAACTAAAATTGCTCTTATATTTTTCATTCTGTGTTTAACAATTATAGGAAAACAAATTATTTATTTTGTTTCACAACTATTATAATTAGCAAATTAAACACTTTCTTTTGAAAACATTGTAAATAAGTAAGAATAAATTAAATTTTACTTTAAAAAATTTAGGTCATAAAAAAAATACTTTACTGATATATCTCAACACTGGGCCAAGTTTATTTTTTAAGTATTTGGTATTCAAAAGTTTAAAGGAAACATTAATTGTATTGGAAACTTTTTTTATAAAAAAAGTTTCCAAAGTTCACAAAGTTTCTAATATTTGCACCCGATAATTAATTAAAAAAAATGGAACCCAAGGATAAAATACTACAAGGTGCCGAATCCTTATTCTTAAAATACGGCTTCAAAAGCATCACAATGGACGACATTGCGCGAGAATTAGGAGTTTCTAAAAAAACGCTTTATCAATACTTTGAAGATAAAAATGATTTAGTGAATCAAGTAATAGAAGCTCACATCAATTTTGATATGCAAAATTGTAATAAATTGATTGATTCAGGATGCGATCCAGTTGCTTTTTTAATAGAGGTAAGTAAATCAATTACCGAAAATCATCGTAAAGCAAACGTTTCGGTACTGTTTGATTTAAAAAAATATTTTAAACCATCTTGGGAGCGTTTGGAAAAATTTAAATCAGAATTTATTTACAACCAAATGGTTACAAATATTCGCCAAGGTAAAGAGTTAGGTTTGTATAGAAACGAAATCAATACAGAATTAACAGCAAAATTATATGTACATAGCGTTGAGTTCATGATGAGGCCTGAACTTTACCAAGAAATTATTACCGATTTCCATCAGATGCATTTTGAAATTGTAAAGTATCATTTAAGAGCAATTTGTACTGAAAAAGGATTGAAAAAATTAGAAAAATTAATAGAAAACCAACATAATAACACAAAATAAATAAGTATGATTACTAGAAGAATTATCGTAATAGTAAGCGTTTTATTAGGAGTAAATTTGGCTATTGCGCAGCAAAATAACGAAACCAAAAAGTTTTCGTTAAATGAGGCGGTTAGCTTTGCACTCAAAAACAACGACTCACTCAAAAATGCAGTGCTTGATGAACAAATAGCACAAAAAAAAGTAAAAGAAATTACAGCCAATGGTTTGCCACAAATTAATGCAACATCGAGCTTAAATCATTTTATTAAAGTTCCCTCGGTAGAAATTCCAAATCCTTTCAGAACTTCTCCAAACGATCCTGCTACTTTATCTTTTCCTCAGGGAATTCCATACTCATGGAATAACACTATTCAGGCCAGTCAATTGCTTTTTGATGGAACTTTCTTTTTAGGTTTAAAAGCTGCAAAAGAATTTGTGGAAATGAGCAAAATTGATATTAAACGTTCTGAAATTGATGTAGAAAACAATGTTACGAAAGGTTATTACGCAGCTTTAATTATTGATGAAAACATTCAGTTATTTGAAAATACGCTTAAACGTATTGAAAAAACTTATTTTGATATAAACGAACTATATAAAAATGGTTTAGTTGAAAAAATTGAAGCGGATAGATTAAGATTAACCTTAGCTAATACACAAACTCAATTTAGTCAATTAAAAGATCAAAAAGAATTGGTTTATTACAGTTTGAAAATGCAAATGGGGCTTAGAGTTAACGATAAAATAGAGTTAACCGATAAGTTAAACCAATTAATGGTAACTGATAATGGAACTGCTAACAACGAAAAAGCAAGTTACGAAAACCGTATTGAATACCGTAAGTTATTATTAGCCGAAAAATTAAATAACTTAGATAAAAAACGCTACCAATATGGTTATTTGCCAAGTTTGGCAGCTTTTGGAAACTACACTTACAATACCTTTGGGGTGGAGTTTAGTAATTTAGGTAATAAGTTTTTTGATGGTAGTTTGGTTGGTGCTCAATTAAGTTTACCCATTTTTGATGGATTGCGTAAGTCAGCACAAATTCAACAGGTAAAGCTAAATGCTCAAAAGTTATCTAACACTAAAAAAATGGTAGAAAACTTAATTGATTTAGATAGAACTAACGCACAAAGCCGCTACGAAAGAGCTAAAGAGCAATTAGTAATTCAAAAAGATAACTTTAGTTTAGCTCAAGATATTTACAATAAATCAAGCTTAAAACTAAAAGAAGGCGTAGGTTCTACGTTAGAGTTAACCAATGCTGACAACGATTTGAAACAAGCACAAACCAATTACCTTACTTCAATTTACAATTGGTTAAATGCTCAAATAGAATTAAAAAGAGCTATAGGTAAATAAAAACAATCAATACAAAAAATTAAAACATAAACAAAATGAAAAACGGAATAGTAGTCATTGCCATTTTATCAATTATATCAATAATTTTAACCTCGTGTGGGGGTGGCAATTCAATGGAAAAAAAGCAAGCTGAACTTGAAAAATTAAAAGCTGAACAAGCTGAATTAACTACTAGTATAAAAACGCTTGAAGACGAAATAAAAGCAGGTGGTGGGGTAACGGTTGAAAAACGCGAAAAGGTAGTAAATGTAGCTGTAAGCAATGTAGAAACAGCTAATTTCAAACATTTTATTGATGTGCAAGGTAGAGTAGATGGAGATGAAAATACAACCATCAGTGCTAAAGCACCAGGATTGGTTTTAAATGTATTGGCTAAGCCAGGTTCGGTAGTAAAAGCCGGTCAGGTTTTAGCTGAGTTAGATGGAAATGCTATTCGCAAACAAATTCAATCAATGGAAACTAACTTAAGTTTAGTAACTGAATTGTTTAACAAACAAAAAGCTTTATGGGAAAAACAAGTGGGTTCTGAAATTCAGTACAAACAAGCTAAAACCAACAAAGAATCTTTAGAACAACAAATTGCATCTATGCGCGAACAATTGGCTATGTACAAAATTACTTCACCAGTTAATGGAACTATTGATGTGGTAAACTTAAAAGTGGGTCAAACTGCAGCTCCCGGACAACCATATTTTACTATAGTTAACTTTAATAAATTAAAAGTAAAAGCCGATGTAGCCGAAAGTTATGCCAATAAAATTAAACAAGGTAATGATGTACAAATTACTTTTCCCGATATTGATAAAACAATTAATACCAAAATTTCATACAGTGGAAAAGGCATTAGTGCTTTAAACAGAACTTTTGGAGTAGAAATAGCATTGCCTAGCGATGAAAGTTATTTACCAAATATGATAGCAGTAGTTAAAATTATTGATTATGCTAAAAATGATGTAATTGTAATTCCTGTTAATTGTATTCAAAATGCAGAGGGTGAAAATTTTGTGTATTTAGCTATTAAAGAAGGTGCAAAAACCATTGCTAAAAAACGAATCATTAAAGTAGGAGTTACTTATAATGATAAGGCTGAAATAATTGGTGGATTAACCAAAGGCGAACAGTTAGTTACCGAAGGTTATAGCGACTTAAACGATGGTGAAGTAATTAAATTCTAAGAATAGCCTCAAGCTTCTTGCTGCTAGTCTTTACCTATTAATTACTAAATATTAAATTATAAAAAATTATAGCTAAAGGTGATCTAGTTAGTAGAATCCAAATGCATTAATCATAAAAATTATGTTAGATAAAATAAAAGAATTTAAGCCCTGGAGTTGGGCCATAGATAACAAAACAAGCATTTATATTATGACCATTATTATAACCTTAGCTGGTTTAATGAGTTATAATAGCTTGCCAAAAGAGCAATTTCCGGAAGTAGTATTTCCGCAAATTATTGTAAGTACTGTTCAGGCGGGTACATCGCCTAAGGATATGGAAAACATTGTAACCAAACATTTAGAAAAAAGCTTAAAGTCTATTTCAGGTGTTAAAAAAATTACAAGTAATACCATACAAAACATTAGTTTAATAACTGTTGAGTTTAATACCGATGTGCAAATTCCAATAGCCAAGCAAAGGGTAAAAGACCAAGTAGATAAAGCAAGAAAAGATTTACCTCAGGTACTTACAAGCGAACCTTCTGTAATGGAAATTGACGTATCGCAAATGCCTATTATGTTTGTGCATTTAAGTGGTGATTATCCTTTAGATAAATTGAAAACTTATGCCGAAGATTTACAAGATAGAATTGAAGGATTAAAAGAAATAACCCGTGCCGATATTGTTGGAGCCCTTGATAGAGAAGTTCAAATTAATTTGGATATGTACAAAATGCAATCGGCTGATGTGGCCATGTATGATGTAATGCAGGCTATTGGTAATGAAAATGTTACTATTAGTGGTGGTTCAGTTAAAATGGATGGTTTATTGCGCGAAATTAACGTGGTAGGTCAATATGCCGATCCTAAAAAAATTGGTGATTTAACTATACGCTCTGCTAGTGGCGCAATAGTTTATTTGCGCGATATTGCAGAAGTAAAAGATGGTTTTAAAGAGCAAGAAAGTTTTGCCCGCTTAGAACATAAAAATGTAATTTCTTTAAATATTGTAAAAAAGAGTGGTCAAAATTTAATTGATGCAAGTGATAAAATTAGAAAATTAACTGAGGAGTTAAAAGAAAGTCACTTTCCTAAAGGCTTAAAAATTACCATCACAGGCGATCAGTCAGAGAAAACACGTGTAACTTTACACGATTTAATAAATACCATTATTATTGGTTTTGTGTTGGTAACTGTCATCTTAATGTTTTTTATGGGTGCTACCAATGCATTGTTTGTGGCTATGTCAGTACCTTTATCAATGGCAGTAGCGTTTTTAGTACTTCCTAGTTTAGGTTTTACTTTAAACATGATTGTTTTATTTGCCTTCTTACTCGCTTTGGGTATTGTGGTAGATGATGCCATTGTGGTAATTGAAAATACGCATCGTATTTTCGAAAACGGAAAAGTTCCTATTAAAAAAGCAGCCAAACTAGCTGCAGGTGAGGTGTTTTTACCTGTACTTTCAGGTACTTTAACCACTTTAGCTCCTTTTATTCCATTGGCATTTTGGCAAGGTGTAATAGGTAAATTCATGTTCTTTTTACCTGTTACATTAATCATTACATTATTGGCTTCTTTAGTAGTGGCTTATATTATCAATCCTGTGTTTGCGGTTGGTTTTATGA
>JBGSBN010000049.1:0-18516 GCA_041730515.1 Methylacidiphilales bacterium
CTAATATTTTATTCACAAAAAATTACATTTGTAGGCTTTATTTTAAGGTTGAAAACAAAAACATACATAGTTGAGTTCAATAAACTCCGTTTTGGAAAAAACGAATTTACATTTCCAATTGGTTCTGATTTGTACGAAGAAGTTACAGAAAAACCATTTGAAAGTGCAAATGCGCAATGCGAGGTTACGCTCGATAAAAAGGAGAATATGTACGAAATGCAGTTTAAAATTACTGGAAACGTACATACCACTTGCGATACTTGCTTAGATGAATTTGATTTACCTTTGAATAAAACGTACGATTTATTGGTTAAACTAACTGATGGACCAGAAAACTTAAATGACGATGAAATCATTTATTTACCAAAGGGACTTCATGCTTTTGATTTTAAACAATTTATTTACGATTATTTTATTCTGGCTATTCCAACTAAAATTAGTTGCGATGATGCCGATAAAGCGCATAACCAAGCATTCATTGATAAATTGATAATTGATGAAGGTAATGAAACAGAAGAAGAAAACCCTGAATCAGACCCACGCTGGGACGTATTAAAAAATATTTACAACAAAAACTGATAACACGAGGAGAGAAGTAAAATGCCAAATCCTAAACGAAAAATCTCAAAGTCAAGACGCGATAAGCGCAGAACACATTACAAAGGTGCTGTTCCTACATTGTCAATCGATTCAACATCGGGCGAAATTCACATGCGTCACCGCGTTACTGCTGATGGTTTCTATCGCGGAAAACATGTTTTTCCTGATATGAAATCTGATGTTTAAGCCTATAGCTTAAATCAAATACTAAAAACGAAAGTGCTTTTTTAAAAGTGTTTTCGTTTTTCGTTTTTTAATTAACCCCAAACAACTAGCAAATGAAAATTGGTTTTGATATTATGGGTGGCGATTTTGCGCCCAAAGAAGCGGTTTTAGGTGCTGTTCTAGCATTGGCCGAATTAGGTGCTGATGACTCAATAGTGCTAATTGGCGACAAAGAACAAGCTGAAAAATTATTACTATCTCAAGGTGTAAGCGATTCAAGATTATCGTTTGTACATACTTCCGAGGTTATAGGAATGGGTGAACACCCTACTAAAGCAATTTCCCAAAAGAAAGATTCGAGTATATCTGTTGGTTTTAAACTTTTGGCTGGCAAAGAAATTGATGCATTTGTAAGTGCAGGTAATACTGGTGCCATGTTAGTTGGTTCCATGTTTACAGTAAAACCTATTGAAGGCGTTATTAGACCTACCATTACTGCAACAATTCCTAAACCAAATGGTAAATTTGGTTTGTTGTTAGACGTAGGTGCCAATGCCGATTGCAAGCCTGATGTATTGTATCAATTTGCTGTGTTAGGCAGTTTAATGATGAAACATGTATATGGTTATTCTGATCCTAGAATTGGATTATTAAGCATTGGCGAAGAAAAAGAAAAAGGTAATTTGGTTACCATTTCTACCCATCAATTAATGGACGAATCTAATGCATTTCATTTTGTTGGAAATGTGGAAGGTAGAGATTTGTTAAGCGATAAATCGGATGTGATTGTTTGCGAAGGGTTTACTGGAAATGTTACCTTAAAAGCATATGAATCATTTTATTATGTAATGAAAAAAAGAGGTGTTAAAGATGCCTTTCTAGATAGATTTGATTACGAAAATTATGGTGGAACACCAATTTTGGGTGTAAATGCACCCGTTATCATTGGTCATGGAATTTCAAACTCAAAGGCATTTAAAAACATGATTTTTACAGCAAGAGATGTGGTAAAATCCGACTTATGCAATATTATTAGAGAACAGTTTAAAAACTTAGTTCCCATTCAATAACATTAAAATGCCCCTTCAAAGGGGTGTTTTTTTTATAAGCAGATTAAATAAATTTTATTTCGAAATTTGAACACAAAGTTTATTTTAGCAAAAAATTAATACATGACAAAAATTACCGCAGCAATTACAGCCGTTAATGGTTACGTTCCCCCAAAAGTTTTAACCAACAAAGACTTGGAAAAAATGGTTGATACCAACGATGAATGGATAATAAGTAGAACAGGAATAAAGGAAAGAAGAATTTTAGCAGATGGGTTAGGTACGTCAGATATGGCTGTAGAAGCGGTAAATGGCTTACTTAAAAAGAGAGGAATTGGAGCATCGGAAATTGATCTAATCATTTTTTGTACAGTAACACCAGATATGGTTTTTCCTTCATCAGCTTGCGTATTGGCAGATAAAATTGGTGCTAGCAATGCGTTTGGATACGATTTAGGCGCAGCTTGTTCAGGCTTTTTATTTGGTTTAGAAACAGGAAGCAGGTTTATACAAAGTGGTGCTTATAAAAAAGTATTGGTAGTTGGTGGCGATAAAATGTCGTCAATTATTGATTACACAGAAAGAAATACATGTGTTATTTTTGGCGATGGTTGCGGTTGTGTATTGTTAGAACCAACAGAAGCTGGTTTTGGTATAATGGATTCGGTGCTAAAAATTGATGGTTCAGGAAGAGAATTTTTACATCAAAAAGCAGGAGGAAGTATAAAACCTGCAAGTCATCAAACCGTTGATGCCCGCGAGCACTTTGTATATCAAGAAGGAAAAACAGTATTTAAATTTGCAGTAAAAAACATGGCAGATGTAAGCGCTGAAATTATGGAACGTAATAACCTTACTGCCGATGATGTGGCTTGGTTAGTTCCACATCAAGCAAATTTACGCATTATTGATGCTACTGCTAATAGAATGGGATTAGATAAGGAAAAAGTAATGATTAACATTGACCATTTTGGCAATACTACCAATGGAACTTTGCCTTTATTACTTTGGGAATGGGAAAATAAATTAAAAAAAGGCGATAATTTGGTACTTGCTGCTTTTGGTGGTGGTTTTACCTGGGGGGCTATTTATTTAAAATGGGCTTATTAATATATTTAGAGCTCATTATTAGATAATTATAACAGTATTTTTAAAAAATATTGATATTTACATTTTAAAAAATAGTTTTACAATTAGAAATATAAAAAGAAGAACATGGAATTAAAAGAAATAAAAGAGCTAATTAAATTAGTTGCAGAAAGTGGAGTATCGGAAGTAGAGGTTGAACGTGGTGATTTTAAAGTTTCAATTAAGAAAACAGAAGAAAAAACTACTATTATTCAACAGGCTGCAGCACCAGTGGTTCAAACCATTGCGGCAGCTCCGGCAGTAGCCACTTTAAGTACCCCAGCTGTTACTTCAGCGCCTGTAGTTAGTAACTTAATTACAATCAAATCGCCAATGATTGGAACTTATTATAAAACCCCAAGCCCTGATAAGCCAGCTTTTGTAAATATTGGTGACGAAATAAAAGTAGGCCAAGTTTTGTGTATAGTAGAAGCTATGAAATTATTTAACGAAATTGAATCAGAAGTTTCGGGTAAAATAGTAAAAATATTAGTTGAAAATGCATCTCCAGTAGAGTATGATCAACCGTTATTTTTAGTAGAACCAATGTAATTCAATTACTAATAAAAAACTTTTATCATTAGCCTTTAATCTGTTGATTATGGGCTAATTGTATTAATAAATAATATTAAACAAAAACTCCATGTTTAAAAAAATTTTAATTGCTAATAGAGGCGAAATTGCTTTGCGCGTAATAAGAACTGCACGCGAAATGGGCATTAAAACAGTAGCTGTTTACAGCACTGCCGATAAAGAAAGTTTACACGTACGTTTTGCTGATGAAGCAGTTTGTATAGGTCCGCCACCTTCGCAACAATCGTATTTAAATATGGCTAATATTATAGCCGCAGCCGAAATTACCAATGCCGATGCAATTCATCCGGGCTATGGTTTTTTGAGCGAAAATGCTAAGTTTAGCCAAATTTGTAAAGACCATGGTATAAAGTTTATTGGCGCTAGTCCCGAAATGATTAATTCAATGGGTGATAAATCAAACGCTAAAGATACCATGAAAAAAGCGGGAGTTCCTGTAATTCCTGGTTCTGATGGTTTATTAAGCAGTTTTGAAGAAGGCATCAAGTTAGCCGAAGAAATTGGTTACCCAGTAATTATTAAAGCTACTGCCGGTGGTGGTGGTAGAGGAATGCGTATTATTTGGAAATCGGAAGATTTTGAAAAAAATTGGGATAGCGCAAAACAAGAATCGAAGGCTGCCTTTGGAAACGATGGTATTTACATGGAAAAATATGTAGAAGAGCCTCGTCATATCGAAATTCAGTTAGCTGGCGATCAATATGGAAAAGTATGCCATTTAAGTGAAAGGGATTGTTCTATTCAACGTAGACATCAAAAATTAATTGAGGAGTCTCCATCGCCATTTATGACTCCTGAGTTGAGAGAAAAAATGGGTGAGGCGGCTAAAAAAGGTGCTTCAGCAATAGGTTATGAAGGTTTAGGAACCATTGAGTTTTTGGTTGATAAACACCGCAATTTCTTCTTTATGGAAATGAATACACGTATTCAGGTGGAGCATCCGGTAACTGAAGAAGTAATTAATTACGATTTGGTAAAAGAGCAAATATTAATTGCTGCAGGCCAGCCAATTAGTGGTAAAGATCATTATCCTACCAAACATTGCATTGAGGTTCGTATCAATGCGGAAGATCCATATAATAACTTTAGACCAACTCCAGGAAGAATCGATTATTTACATAAACCAGGTGGACACGGAGTAAGGGTAGATACGCACGTTTATGCGGGTTATACCATTCCTTCAAACTACGATAGTATGATAGCAAAAATGATTGTAAGTGCGCAAACTCGTGAAGAAGCAATTATTAAAATGGAACGTGCTTTAGGTGAGTTTATTATTGAAGGGCCGGGTTTAAAAACCACTATTCCATTGCAAATGAAATTAATGCAAAACGAGGATTTTAAAGCAGGTAATTTTACCACTGCTTTTATGAATACATTTGATATCAATAAATAGTTACCTATTTATTGTAAAATAAAAAGCCTGCTTAAATTTAATTTAAGCAGGCTTTTTTTATAATGTATCAAAAAAATTATTCTGTTGGTTTGTCAACTGGAGCGGTAGCGGTTTCTTCTGCTTTGATTTCTTCAACTTTAGCAGCAGGTTTTACTTTTTCTACTATTTCAAGTTTTACTTTTACTGCACTAGCACCTTTGTGAGTCATTTCAGTCTCAAAAGTAACTTTATCTCCTTCTTTTACTTGGTCTAAAATACCATTGATGTGCACAAATACGCTTTCTTGGCTTTTAAGGTCTTTTATAAATCCATAGCCTTTCGATTCGTTAAAGAAGCTTATTACACCTTTTCTAATTAAATCTTGAGGTTCGGCAGCTGCTTGTTTAGCCACACCAATTAGCATGTCTTCAGCATTTACTACTCTGCGTTTTTTGGGGTCTGGAGGCGTATTTGTAATGTTTCCGTTTTCGTCAACGTAAGCAAACATTTCTTCAAGGCTTTGGCCTTTTACGGCATTAGCTTTGCGCTCTTCGCGTTTTTCCTCTTTTTCTTTTCTTTTCTTAATTTTTAATTTTTCTTTTTCTTTTTTACTGAAAGTTTCTTGTGATTTAGCCATTATTTATTATTAATTGTTATTGCCCAGAACGTTTTTGCAGGGCTTAAACTTATTGGGAAGTTTTGGCTATGAAAAAAATTAAGGTTGTCAAAGGTAGCTTTATTATATGAATAAATTTCAAAAATCTTATTATTTGTTTTTTCTTAATAAGCTGAACTATAAATTTTTACTATTTACAAAGTTGAAGCAAAGTAATTTTTATTGGTTTTAATACACGTAATTTGAAACAAAATGCCTGATTGTATCGACTTGTTATTGAGTGGTTTGTAAAGTTTTTGAATAAAAAGTATTGATAATTAAGGATACAATAATTGGTTGGTGCAAAAAAGAATAGTGCTTTAACATATCATCATTAATCGTGTTTAGTACTTTTTTTTCAATGGTGCTCAGCATTTACAATTATGCAACGTTCTATCGGCCAATCGCCATAAATTGCCAAGTCCTAAACCTCAGGGTTTGCGCGGTAGTGCAAATCAAAAAAAATCTCAATGAAAAAACTTTGTACATTTTCTAATAAAGCTTCTGCTAAATCTCGTGTTTAACAAATGACATTTACTTTTTTCCTTGAAAAGGCATAGCAATTAGGTCTTGAAAATTGGTAACAGAGCACATTTGATTGCCAATTAGAGTTAACTCCAACATTATTGTTTACAATAAATCAAGAAAAAAAATTTAACCATTAAATTACAAGAAATTTTAACCAATAACTTGGCATTGAATCAATGGTTTACACTCAATTTATGCATCTAAAATTAAAAGTTACTACTTAATTGATATTTGTCCCTTTTTATTTAAAAAATGTTGTTTAAACTTGAATGCAAAATAAAGGGGCAAAATTTACATTGAAAGCGATATTTACATTTTTTTTACTGGCAATTGGCCTTTATGGCTATGCGCAGCAAAACTTTATAAATGTACCTTCGGCTGAAGTTACCGCCAAAAAGAAATTATTTTTTCAGCAACAAATAAATATTAATGAAATTATTCAAACCAACAGCACCTTGGCTTATGGTTTAGGAAAAGGATTTGAAATTGGAGCCAATGTATTGGGTTTAAACTTTAAAACCAATCAAGTATTTTTTATTGAAAACGACAGCTTTGATAAAGACCCTTACAATCCTTTAATTTTACTAAACGGACTAAAGAGTTTTAAAATAAATAACCAACAATCAATTGCGGTTGGTACTCAAGTTGGCTTTAATTATACGGAAAGAAATAGCAAAAAACCCGCAGCTTTAAGTTATATCAATTATAGAATAACAGACTTGTTTTTAAAGCATAGTGTTTTTGTGGTTGGGAGTTATTACAATACTTTACATTATGGTGGTGAAGGAGATAGAATAGGATTTTGGCTTGCTTCTGAAATATTATTAACCGAAAAATTTCATGTAATGGCCGAGAGTGTGATGGGTAAAAATGCTTTAGCTTACACCTCAATTGGAGTAATTTATTATCCTTTAAAATACATGCCTTTAACCTTTGGTTTACAAATTCCAAACACTGAAAACAACGCTTATTCGTTTGTGTTTGAATTAACCATTTTGCCTTTAAATAAAGAGAAATAGTTAGTTCACTAAAATATTAAATTAACTCCGCATTTTTGTTCACTCCGAACTCCGCATTATATTAAATGCTTCCGTTCCATTTTCTAATAAACCACTCCATGCTCAATAACAACAAAATAATAAAGAAAATCCATTTGTTATTGATTAACTCATCTAGCTTTGAATTAGTATAACTTACTGCTTGAATATTTTCATTTGCAGTAATGTTTTCAGGTATTTTATCCATATTGGCAAATGTGTAAAATTGGCCTTTGGTATCGTTTGCTAAGGTATTCAATAATTGATAATCAGCGCGGGTTTGGGTTAGTTCAGCTTGCAAAGCTTGCACAATAAAATTACCCGTTTTAGTTTCTTTTTGATTAACGCTTTTAGCACTGTAGGTATAGGTTCCCACAGGCAATTGACCTAAATTAGCTGTATACGATTTATCCGTTTTACTAAAGCTGTAATCAAACTGTTTGCCTTGTGCATTTTTTATAATTAACGAAATGTCTTCAGTGTTTTGCAACTCATAACTTTGATTATAAATTTGTGCATCAAAAACTATGTTTTCGCCCTCATCAAATTTTTGTTTAATGGGTTTTACTTTAAAAAAACTTTTATCGGCTTTTAAAGCTATGGATTGAATTACCTTGGCTATTAAATCACTAGTTATTAATTGCGAGTTGTTTTTATCAAAATCAAACAAACGCCATTTCCAAAAACCTTCACCCATTAAAAACGCCAAATTACTAGCATTATCAATGCTTAACATAGGCTCGTTGGTTAATACATATCCTATTTGTTGTTTTAAAACCAATTGCGATTGTGCATTTAAACTGTATTTTCCATAAGCTACTTGCAAAGGAGGAAAATCTGCAATTTGTTTAGCTGTTGTTTCATCAAAATAGAGTGAACTGTTACCCGCATTAAACCCTGCTGTAGCGGCTGTAGAAGTAATTTGTGGAGCTGAAAATTGCAAACTATTTTGCAGTTGATTCAACTGAGCAAATCCTGTGCGATTGGTCAATACAAAGAAACAAGGTGTTTTGCTATCAATCATGTATTTTACCAAAGGCATTGCTTCATTCCTAAATCCAGGTAATTGATGGGCAATAACTACATCGTATTTTTTTATTAAATCATTGCTTGCTTCATTGAATAAAACAATGCTTGCTTCGTAATTTTGATTTTGATTAATGGCTTGTTTTAAAGCACTTAAATCAGGATGCGGACACAAGCCCACTATCAATATTTTTTGTTTCGATTTGATTACATCCACAAAAAAATCAAACTGATTATTTACATAACTGATTTCATTGTTTTGTTTGGTAATATTAACTGTAAAATGCTGCGAACCTTCTGTGTTAGTAGGCAGTTTAGCTTTTATGGTTTTAAAAAATGTTTTATTATCAATGGTAATATTTTGCTTAAAAACGCTTTGACCTTTATGGCTAATTTGAACCAAACTAGGTTGATTTAAAAAATCGAAGGCAGCCAAATCTATTTCTACTTCAAACTCATTTCCAGCAAAAACTATTTGGTTATAACGTACATTTTTTATCAATGCATCGCGCTGTTGATTGCTATCGCCTAAGGCAACAGTATAAAAGGGAACTTTTAAGTTTTTAGCACTTTCAAGCGGACTATTTCCTTTGGTATAAATACCATCGGTAGCCATTATTACAGCACCTAAATTTTGGTTGCTGTAATTGTTTTCAATTTCGTTCAGTACAGCCTCTAAATTACTTTGTTTTTGTTTAAAACTTAAAGCTGAATCAGACTGAATATCATTTCCAAAAGCAATGGTTTTAACATCGTAGTTATCTTTTAAATTATTAACCAATTGGTTAATTCTATTTTGCAAATTAGCCTTGTATTCAACGCCAAATTTATTGGTAATAATAGATTCGCTATTATCGGCAGCTATTACTACTATTGGTTTTTTTACTTGTTTGTTGGTCGATTTAATTAATACACCTAACAATAAAAAAAGCAACACAAATACACTCAAAAAACGAAGTCCATTTAAACTCCATTTTATCCATTTATTTTCAATATTTAAAGGGTTTTTAAAATATAAAAACCACGAAATACCCGCAGCCAAAACAAGGCATAAAGGAATAAACCAAAGTGAAAATTCTGCGCTTAAATTGTACAATGTGTTTTTGAGTTAATTTTAAGTCATTGTGAGGAACGAAGCAATCTCACTTTATGATGACTTGAGATTGCTTCACTACGTTCGCAATGATGTTTATTGTGTTTATCATTTGAGTCATCCTAAGGATCTAAATAACTATAAAGATGTTCGTTCCTCAGCATGACGAATTGAAATAAGATATAAAAAAGTAGTCATACTGTAAGTATCTTCCTAGCTTTCTTCCATACTCACCATTAGCTAAGCGCCAAAGAGTATAAAGAAGATTCCTACGGAATGACTTACTTTAACTTGATAAAAATTTTTATAAAATTACATCACCATACCACCGCAAACATTAATAGTTTGGCCGGTAATATAGGCTGAAAGTTCGCTTGCTAAAAATGCAACACAATTGGCTACATCTACTGTGCTTCCGCCACGTTTTAAAGGAATTCCTTTAATCCATTCTGCTTTTACATCAGCATTTAATGCATCAGTCATTTCGGTTTCAATAAAACCTGGAGCAATGGCATTGCAACGGATATTGCGGCTTCCTAATTCCTTAGCTACCGATTTGGTAAAACCAATCATACCTGCTTTTGATGCAGCATAATTAGCTTGGCCCGCATTTCCAGTTATACCAACCACTGAAGTAATATTGATAATAGAACCTTGTTTGGCTTTCATCATATATTTAGTAGCAGCTTTGGTCATGTTAAATGCCGATTTTAAGTTGGTATCTAACACTTCGTCCCATTGTGCTTCGCTCATGCGCATTAATAAATTATCGCGAGTAATACCAGCATTGTTAACCAATACATCAATTTTGCCAAATTCTTTTACCACTTCGTCTACCAAAGTTTCACTAGCAGCAAAATCGGCCGCATTACTTTGATATCCTTTTGCCTTAACTCCTAAGGCAATTAGTTCTGCCTCAAAAGCATTGGCTTTTTCAACCGAACTAGCATAAGTAAAAGCTATATCAGCACCTAAATTAGCTAAATAAGTGGCTATTCCTTTGCCAATTCCACGACTAGCACCAGTAATTAAAATTGTTTTGTTTTGTAATGTTAACATAAAATTCAATATAAAAATTATTTGGACAAATATATCAAACTGAAATTTATAAATAAGTAGTTTGTAAAATAAAGAGGTATTTTATTTTAATATTACATATTTTTGTTTTGTAAAACATAAAATTATCAAATTAAAGAAATGGAAAAACCAGTAGATATAAACGAAATACTATTTAAGGTTAAAATGCTAAAAAAGGACGAGCAAATGAACCTTTTAGAAAGAATATTTTGTTTGGTAAATAGTAAAGAAATCCAAAATGATACATTTAAGCTTTCAACAATAACTGGAAAAGGGTCAAATATTTGGAAAAATACAGATATTGATCAATACATAGCAAATGAAAGAGAATGGTAGTAGCCGATTTCAAACAAAAACTAGTTTTTATAGATACAGCCCCGTTGATCTATTTTATTGAGGGCAATTCTATTTATCAAAATGTACTAACTCAATTCTTTTTAGCTAACGATGCAGGAGAATTTCCTTTAATTACTTCTACTATCACGCTCTTGGAAGTGTTAGTTAAGCCAATAAAAGCAAATGAATTTGAGATAGTTGAGTTATATAAAAATATTTTAACAAAATCGTCAGGAATAGAAACTATTAAAATTAATAATGCTGTAGCCATAAAAGCCGCAGAAATTCGAGCAAAATATAATTTAAAAACTCCAGATGCCATTCAAATTGCCACTGCAATTGAAAACAGTGCTGATTATTTTTTTACAAATGATGAAAGATTGAAAAATATAGAGGAGATTACTGTTTTAAGTTTAAAAGACATATTGTAAAATAAAGTCAAATAGAAATATACTTTTTAATTAAAACATGAAAAAATATTACCCAATTATATCATTACTTTTTTTAGCTATCATATTTTTTAATGGCTGCAAAGAAAAATTTGAATGCAGTTCAAACAATGAAGTGCCTATACCACAAATAATGAAAGATTACTTTTATTATAAACAAGGTACTTGGTGGGTTTATAAAAATGTTAAAAACAATACATACGACAGCATGTGGGTATGGCAAAGAAGTAGTAATTATTACCAAGGAAATGGTGGAGAGGGTTTTGGCAGGACTGACAAATGTTATGAAAGGATTGTAATGAGTATTGACCAAAGGGGTGGTGATAGTGTTTCCAAATTTAGTATGTGGAACTTGAGTAACTTTGTAGTAAATAATAACAACCGATTTGGTTTTGGAGTCTTTGGGAGAAATATATCTACAACTGCAAATTGGGATTTAGATTTATTTTTCACAAATATCGAATTGGAAAAATATAATCCGGTTAGGCAAATTAGTTCTGTCTATAAAGAAAGTGAATCAGTGCAGAATAAGAATTATAATAACCTTATTGAAGTTGTAGGTTCAAACCAAGTACATTACTGGCTGTTTTCCAAGCATATTGGACTTATTAAATATGTAGACCTCGACTCCAATCAATGGGAACTAGTAAAGTATAATGTTAGCCAATAATTGTTTGAAAACAAAAATGACTCCAAATGACAAATGATTATTTCAAAAAATATCTTCTTCTCACACTGCAAACCTATTGGTTATTAATGTATTTCTTAAAAGCAAATTGAATAACAATTACTATTTTCCCTTTCAAGAACTATTATCATATTAGCATAATTTTTTTTGAGTGGTTCTATTTGTTGTTTATTGTTTTTTATATTGCTGCCATGATTTATTTAAAAAATATGCTTTCAAAAGTAAAAAAGTATAAATTGGTAATTGCATTTGCATTTTTAGGGCTTATTTCATTTAAGGCTACTGATACTTATTTTGAAATATCGAAAAACATGGACTTGTTTTCATCGGTTTTCAAAGAAATAAATACGTATTATGTAGATGAAATAGATGCAGGTAAATTAACAAAAAAAGCGATTGACGAAATGTTAAATACGCTTGACCCTTACACCAATTATATCAGCGAAGCTGAGGCCGAAGATTTCCGTTTTCAAATGACTGGTCAGTATGGTGGTGTAGGTGCACAAATTGGCATGAAAGGCGATTATGTTGTTATAACTGATCCTTATGAAGGTTATCCTGCTCAAAAAGAAGGTTTATTACCGGGCGATATTATAGTAGAAATAGAAGGTAAAAGCAGCAAAGGCAAAAGCACTTCCGAAGTTAGTAAATTACTTAAAGGACAAGCAGGTACCAAAGTAAATATTACCATTAAACGCAATGATGTTGAGATAAAAAAATCAATTTTACGTGAGGAAATAAAAGTAAAAAACGTGCCTTATTATGGCATGGTAAACAGTGAAACTGGGATTATTAAATTAACAGGTTTTACCAACGATGCAGGCAAAGAAGTGCGCGATGCTTTATTGGAATTAAAGAAAAACAATAACCTTAAAAATGTAATTTTAGACGTACGTGGCAATCCAGGTGGTTTGTTACATGAAGCAGTTAATATTGTAAACATATTTATTCCGCAAGGGCAAGAGGTTGTATTTACCAAAGGAAAAGTAAAAGAGTGGGAAAAATCGTACAGAACTTTAAACCCAAGTACTGACGAAAATATTCCTTTAGTGGTTTTAACCAACCGTGGTTCGGCATCGGCTTCAGAAATTGTAAGTGGTAGCATTCAAGACCTAGATAGGGGAATTGTAATTGGGCAAAAAACATTTGGAAAAGGTTTGGTTCAATCTACAAGACCATTAAATTACAATGCCCAAATAAAAATTACTACTGCAAAATATTACACACCAAGTGGCAGATGTATTCAAGCCTTAGATTATTCGCATAGAAACGAAGATGGCAGCGTTGGCAGCGTGGCAGATAGTTTGAAAAAAGCATTTAAAACCAAAATTGGTCGTAAAGTATTTGACGGTGGTGGAGTGGACCCAGATATTAAAGTGGAACAAAAACCATTGTCGAAAATTGCTGAAAGCTTAATAATTAAACAACTCATTTTTGATTTTGCTACCCAATTTAGAAACAAAAATTCGAGTATTGGTGATGCCAAATCGTTCAAACTAAAGGAAAGCGATTTTGCCGATTTTAAAGCATTTATAGCCAATAAAGATTATGCCTACAACACCGCAACGGAAACAGCCTTGCTGGAGGTAAAAAAGAAAGCTGAAGAAGAAAAATACTTTGATGCTATTAAAACACAATTGGAAGCCATGAAACAAAGCGTTAACCACGATAAAGCGGCCGATATTGAAAAAAATAAAGAAGAAATAATTGAGCTTTTAGAGGAAGAAATAGTGAGAAGGTATTTTTGCCAAAAAGGCAGAATTGAAGCCGGTTTTGATAACGACCAAGATGTGCAGGAAGCTTTAAAAGTATTTGCAGATAAGCAACTTTACAACCAAATTTTAACTACTGTAAAATAACAATCAAATCCCTTAAAAATGTTATCAATTACAGATTTTATCATCCTTTTTTTATTTGGTTCGTTAGGTGGTTTTATGTCAGGATTTTTAGGAATTGGTGGCGGTATTATTTACGTTCCTATTCTTGATTATTTTCTTTCAAAATATTTTGGTACAGGCAATGAATTGGTAAAAGCAGTTTTGGCCAATTCGTTATTTATCATCATATTTTCGGCAGCAGTAGCCAGTTATAAGCAATTTAAAATGGGCAATTTCTTTTTAAAAGAAACCCTACAAACCATGTTGCCAGGAATAGTTAGTGTAATAGTTTTACATACTTTAATCAATAATGGTACATGGTATAGCCGTAGTGTATTTTTATATTTTTTCCTTACCATGTTAATTTTTGTAGTGGTAAAAATGTTTATGCCAAAACCAAAAGTGGAAGCTACTACTGAAACAAAAACAAACAATTACAAATACAATATTACAGGAGCTTTTGCAGGAATTGTAACAGCTATGTCGGGCTTAGGAGGCGGAGTTATAATGACACCCGTTTATACCGAATGGATAAAGTTAGACATTAAAAAAGCGAGTGCTATTTCTACAGGTGTTATATTTGGCTTTGCCATTGTAATTGGCATTTTAAACTTGAACGCAAAACCTGAAACTTATATAAGCAATTGGCAGTTTGGATATATATTTTTACCCATTGCCTTGCCGTTAATTGTGGGTACTTTCCTTTTTGCCCAATTGGGCGTTAAAACTGCCCAAAAATCAAAATCACAAACCATCAGGATTACGTTTGCGAGTTTCGCATCCATTATTTTAATAAAAGTTATATATGAAATACTTAGTCTCAATTCTATTATTTAGTGCCTTTGGCAATGTATTTGCCCAAAAAATGACCAAATCAGATGAGGATATTATCAACTCATTGGAACAAAACCTGAGTTATTTGGCCAGCGATAGATTAGCAGGACGCCTCATGGGAAGCCATGGTGAAAAACTAGCTTATGAATTTTTAATTGATAATTTTCAATCGTTGGGTTTAACAGGAAAGGGAACTGATGGCAGCTTTTTACAAGCGTTTACTTTAAATAAATTATCGTTCAATAATGTTTCGTTTACTATGAGTAAAAAAAGCTTTGAACTAACATTAGGTGGCATAAATCCAACCAATTTTTACCCATTAAGCCAAAGTAATGTAGGAAAAATAAAAGGCAAAACCATTTGGCTTGGGGCGGGTAATAATACCGATTATTTAAATAAAAAAAACTTAGATGGTAAAATATTGGTTTATAAATTGGCTGATCCCAAAAGTGAAAATAACAAGGTTAGTTTGGAAAATAAAATAGATACGGCCATTGCATTAGGAGCAAAAGCAGTAATTATAATTAACCAACACCAAGAATTGCTAGAGCCTGATTTCAAGCCATTTTTCAAAGCTAATTTTTATAAAATTCCCGTTTATTTTTTATCACATTTAAACAAATTAGATACTTTAAACCTTGATAATGCTTCGGTTGAATTAAATATAGATACCATCACAAGAACATTAACTGGGCATAATGTAATTGCATTTTTAAATAATAAAGCTCCGCAAACAGTAGTAATTGGCGCTCATTACGACCATTTAGGTTATAACGAATTAGGTGGCTCAACTTACCGAAAAACCGAAAACGAAAAACCTCAAATTCATAATGGTGCAGATGACAATGCAAGTGGAACGGCTGCTCTAATTGAGTTAGCCGAAACTATTAAAAAGGCCCATTTAAGTAAATACAATTATTTGTTCATTGCTTTTAGTGGCGAGGAAGAAGGGCTTTTAGGTTCTAACTATTTTTGCAAACATCCAACCATTGATAGCACCAAAATTAATTACATGATTAATATGGATATGTTAGGTAGATTAGATAGCACCAAAAATACTTTTGCTATTGATGGTGTAGGAACTTCGCCAACTTGGAACACTGCTTTAGCTAAAATAAATATTGATGGTATTAAGCCTAAAACATCAGAAAGTGGCATGGGTGCTAGCGACCATACTTCGTTTTACAATATTGGTGTACCTGTACTTCACTTTTTTACTGGAACACATTACGATTATCATAAACCTAGCGATGATGACCATTTAATAAATTACAAAGGTGAATTGGCAGTTTTAAAATACATCTATAACTTAATTTATAATTTGGAGCAAGAACCAAGATTGGTATTTACCAAAACCAAAGATACTCATTCAACAACAGGCGGGGGAGCTGGTTTTAAAGTAACTTTAGGCATTATGCCTGATTATTTACACGAAGGTAAAGGTGTAAAAATAGATGGAGTTACCGAAGGAAAACCTGCAGCATTAGCTGGCTTAAAACGTGGTGATTTATTAGTAAAACTTGGAGCAGATGAAGTTGCAGATATGCAAGCCTACATGAAATGTTTAGGCAAATACAACAAAGGCGATAAAGTAAAGGGCAAAGTTGTTCGCAATGGAGCTGAAATAGAAGTAGATATTACCTTTTAATAACAACAAAAATGTATTTGGGTATTATTCATAAATACCCAAATACACTTCTTCGTCTTGGCGCAATATACCGCGGTACATACCTTCCGAGTTAAAGCAAAGTTCAATATTTCCTTGTGCATCCATGCCAATTAAACCGCCTTCGCCACCCATTTTTACCAATTTATCTTTTACTACATAATTGCAAGCTTGCTGCAAACTGTAGCCTTTATATTCCATTAAGCAACTGATATCATAGGCAACCACAGCACGCATAAAAAACTCTCCATGACCAGTGCAACTAATGGCACAAGTATGATTGTTGGCATAAGTTCCAGCACCAATAATGGGGCTATCGCCTACTCTACCAAAACGTTTATTGGTCATGCCTCCAGTAGAAGTAGCAGCTGCTAAATTTCCGTGAATATCTAAAGCAACTGCGCCAACTGTTCCAAACTTTTTTTCGCCAGTTTCTAAAACTGTATGGTCCAATTGATAACCATCAGTATCTTTTACATCTTGCCATTGTTTGTAACGTTCTTCCGTATAAAAATAGTCGTTGTCTTGAAATGGCAAATTCATCGTTTTTGCAAATGTTTCCGCATCGGCACCTTGCAAAAATACATGTCCTGATTTTTGCATAATAACTTTAGCCAAATGAACGGGATTTTGAACATTGCTAATTCCTGAAACTGCGCCAGCTTCTAAGTTTTTGCCTTCCATAATAGAGGCATCCATTTCATGAGTTCCTTTATTGGTAAAAACTGCGCCTTTACCTGCATTAAACAATGGAAAATTTTCAAGACTCATAACCGCAGCTTCCACTGCATCTAAGCTTGAACCTCCTTTGCTTAAAATTTGATTACCTGCCAATAAAGCATTTTGTAATCCTAGTTTATATTGAGCTTCCTTTTCAGGAGTCATTAAAGCGCGCAAAATAGTTCCTGCTCCGCCATGAATGGCTATTGCATGTTTTTTCATTTTTAGTTGTGAGTTGATGGTTGTTAGTTGATAGATTAGGTTGCGGGTTGATTTGTTGCAGGTTGTTACGTTGCGAGTAAATTCGTCATTTCGAGGCACGAAGCAATCTCGCAGTGAGATTGCTTCGTGCCTCGCAATGACGTTTAAAATAAAATTTCAGCCATTGTAGGCGTCCTCGCCTGCAATATCATTATTGGCGAGGACGCCAACAAAGCCGATCTATTTACGCAGTTACTTTATCAACTATAATTTGAACATTAGGTTCTTCTTTAATTTGATTCCAACCACCCCAAACATTTTTTACATTGGTAAATCCTTGGGTTTTTAAGGCTGCTGCACCCACCATACTTCGGTAACCACCTGCACAATGAACCAAAATTTCTTGGTCTTTTTCTAACTCGTCACTACCTGTTAAAATTTCGCTCAACTGAATATTTTTAGCATTGGCTAAATGGCCTGAAGCAAATTCAGTTGGTTTACGAACATCTATAATTATTGCACCAAGATTATGCAAACTATCTAACACCAATTCTTCAGCAGTAATACCAATAACCATATCCCATTTTTTATCAGCATTTTTCCAGCTATCAAAACCACCCTCTAAAAATCCTTTTATATTATCAAAACCTACGCGTGTTAAACGCTCCACCGACTCTTGTTCTGTTCCAGGTTTAGCTACTACAATAATTGGTGAATGAATATCTAATAAAGTAGCAGCCCATATTGCGTACTGTCCATTTAAACCAAAATTAAATGATTTAGGAATAAAACCAAGTTCAAAATCATCGGCTACACGCGTATCAATAATGATAGCACCTTCTACATGAAACTCCTCAAATTTTTCAACCGAAAGTGGTTTTAAACCTTGCTCAATTACAGTTTCAAAACTAGCATAACCTTGTTTATTTAGTTTTGCATCTTTAAAAAAGTAACTTGGTGCTGGCGCAATTCCAGTGGTAATGGCTGTAATAAAATCAGCTTCGGTCATTGGTTGTAAAGCATAGTTACTGGCTTTTTGCTCACCAATGGTACTAAAAGTTTCTTTACCAATATTTTTACCACAATCCGAACCTGGTCCGTGAGCAGGATAAACTATTACCTCATTGGCTAAAGGTTTAATTTTAGTATTCAATGAATTATACATTTTAGCGGCTAATTCTTCTTTGGTCATAAAACCATCTAATAAATCAGGGCGGCCAACATCGCCAACAAACAAAGTATCGCCTGTAAATACACAATAATCTTTTCCATTTTCGTCCATTAACAAAAACGAGCTCGACTCCAAAGTATGGCCAGGTGTATGCAATACCTTTATTTTTAATTTACCAATCTCAAATACCTCATTATCGGCAGCTACATGAACAGGAAAATTAGTAACTGTAGTTGGACCATAAATA
>JBGSBN010000050.1:0-18450 GCA_041730515.1 Methylacidiphilales bacterium
TTCGATGTTCGTTGTTCGTTATTCGTTGTTCGTTATTCGATGTTCGATGTTCGTTGTTCGTTGTTCGTTATTCTGCCCATGTTGGTGTTTTAGCGAAGCGACACCAACATGAATGCTTCACTTATAAATGTTTTAGCGAAGCGGCATTAACAAGAACTATTGAATTGTTTTTTCTTTTCAATATTTAAAAGAGCGTTTGCTTTTTAAATTAATTTTCATTTGTTTTGATTTAAATTAAATAAAAAACTTAAAGGCGACAATTACAAAAAACGCAAGTTTTTAAAACATGCGTCTTTTGTACTTGTCGCTAATTAAACCACTAAAAATCAACGACAATTGAAAAAATGAAGTTTTAGTAACTTCGTATATTTATGAGTTATGTGAGATTGTTGCAAACCGTTTTCATAATAAATTTAGTCAATAAGAATTATTTCACTCACTTTGACAAAAAGAAATACCTTATCGTTTTGGTCGCTAAATATTTGAAAATCGGCACAACCTTTTATTATATTTTGTTTTAAAATTTCAGCCGTTTCTTGTAATATTTCTTTTTTTGTTCCGTTTTTAAAATGAATTGTCATCATAATTTTTAGTTTTTAAAACCCACAACCTCACATAACAAGTGTTTGGCAAAAAAGCGGGTTCGGGTATTAATTTAAAGTTTGTTTTTTATTTGTATGTTTGGGTGCTTAATCGAAGTTTTAGGTTTGTTTATCCGCTTCTTCGCCAAGCACTCGAACGTTAGCTGTAATATTTTGACCAACCACAAACAAGACAATTAAAGAATGAAACTATTGGACATTTTCAAAATAATTCGAAAAGGGGCTACTGCAAAAGATGAAGTTAAGGCTGAAAGCTATTTATCTTCATTTTGGGAGGACGACTATTGTCAAATTGAAATTGCTCCGTTTGAAAATAAGGAATACATTTTAAAGACCATTGGACAAATAAGCGACCTTGCAAATAATTCAAGAACAGATTTCGGATTTACAGAGACGTTTGGAAGAGGACAAATGCCTGTAAAAACTTATTCCAAAGAAATTAGAATAGACTATTTAGAAAAACTATTGACAGGTTTTCAATTTGAAAAGGCAAAAAGCATAAATTATGACAGTCATAAAATCCTTGACTGCGAAACTGGACCGACCAAAGCGTATGGCTTCTCAAACTTCACTATCTTTTTTGACACGCAAGCCGAGTTTGTAAAAAATATTTGGTTGTCAATTAGTTTAATTGTTTCAGTTAGACAATATGACTTGATTAAATCAGCCTTGTATTGTTTAGGTGAAGAATGTGAAATGGTGTTGATTGACTGGAATAGCTTGGAATTATTCGACTTGAGAAACAGGACACAAATAGACAAATACTTAAATGACTACTGGAAATAATACAGCACCTAACATATAAGGATTAAACGCGTGGAACGCAGTAGAGCTGCTATTTTTCCGACAAATCGGAACTGTGTTGATAGAAGCTTCGGGAGCCTGTTGCAACAAGGATTTTGCTTCGACAAGCAACCAATAAAATTTGTATTATAGTTATAAGGAATATTGCATTCCATGTGTTTTGATTACTCAAAAAAATGGCTTTGTTTTTTTGTGCTTTTATCTTCATGTTTACACCAAGTTTGTGAATAGTGTAAATATATAGGGATTCACAGTCTGATGTCAGGTGAAATGCCACGAGCGAGCGAAAATACAACTACAAATCAATTGACTGTAAGATCTTTTTGACTATCTTTGTATTGCCCAAAAACAAATGAAACAGAGAATTTATATAGACACATCGGTAGTTGGTGGTTACTTTGATGAGGAGTTTCAGGACGCTACAATTAAACTGTTTGAAAGGCTCGACAACTATGAAATAATATTTGTAGTTTCTGATCTTCTTGACCTTGAATTGTTAAAAGCACCTCAACAAGTTCGTCAACTTTTGCACAACTATTCAGCTGATAAATTTCAGCGAGTAGAACTGACCGAGGAGGCAATAAAGTTGGCAGACACATACATCAGCGAAAAGGTAGTTGGCAAAACAAGTTTAGAGGATTGCCGACACATTGCAATGGCGACCATTCATAAAGTAGATGTTTTGGCAAGTTGGAATTTTAAACACATCGTAAATCTTGACAGGATTAAAGGCTACAATTCGGTTAACATGCGACTTGGATATTCAATAATAGAAATAAGAAGCCCTAAAGACCTTGTAAATTATGAAACCTGAAAGGTTCACGAATACCAATAAAATAATAAATATTTATGAGTAAAACGACTAAAAACGAAAAACAGTTTGACGCTGTAAAAATGATGAGAGACATCAGAGATAAAATAAGCTCTGAAACTCAAAATATGACTTTTGATGAGTTGAAAGCATACATAAAACAACAACTTGCCGAAAGCAATACCGAACTCATTGGACAAAAGCAATGAGTACAGGGGGGCACTAAACCTAACATATAAGAATTATACACATGGAAACTAGTGGAGCAGCGTTTTATAGACGATAGTTATCCAAAAAAGGTTCGGGAAATGCAACATTGGTTTTGCTTCGTATGAAAGCTTTCGGACTGCGCTCAGTAACCGCAAAATTTGTATTTTTGATTTTAATCCAATGTACCGAAAGTGCACTTCATGGTTTCAATATTTCTAGCTTCTAGCCATTGTTTATTAAGATAAGCGAGACAAACAACGCAAAAATGATAAATGGCTTACGTCAAAAACTATTTTCGTATTAAAGTAATGGTTCCATGTGCTGTTCGTTCTATGTCTTCAAAATTTAGTTTATACCTAAAAATATAAAAATAAACGCCATCGGTATTGGGCTCACCATCATTAAAATTATTACCATTCCAATTATTGCCATCATTCCTTATGCCATCATTTTTCCCTTCAAATACTTTACCACCCCAACGATTAAAAATAACCAAATCATAAAGCGAATAGCCAATTATTTCAATATCAAATGCATCGTTCACACAATCGTTATTAGGGGTAAAAACATTTGGAATATTAATTAAATGAGGCTTAGGTAAAATAAGTTTACAAATGGTATCGAAACAGCGCAAAAAAGTATTGGTAATAAGACACACTTTAATGCTATCGGAAAGGTCAATATAGGTATGCGATGGATTCCGTAAAAATGATTGATTATTGATTCCAGAAGCTGGATCACCAAAATTCCACTCAAACGAATTGGCAAACAATGATTTATTTTTAAATAAAAACAAAGGCGATTGCGAAGCATCAATATCAAAATCAGCATTTACATTACCCGCTACCACTTGGTGAACTGGAGTATCGATACACTGAATACCTATACTTGGAATGGGAATTAATTTTATAAAATAACTTCCCGAATCTTTGAAAGTATAATTAAAAACCGAATCGGAACGAGGCTTAATTCCTGAATTAAAACCATTGCTAACCTGCCAAATAAATTGGCTATATATGCTATCGGTTACTGCTGAAATAGTGAACGGATTATTTACACAAACTGTATCAGGACCAAAAAGCTGGGCGCTAGGTTTATTTACCACTGTAACATATACTGGCCTTTGCGCCAAATTATTGGTATCAGGAAAAACAGAGGTGCAAAACACCTTTTGGCCTGTTATTTCATTAATAAAAGAATCGGTTCCAAGCAATAAAATTCGATACCTTCCAGCTTTTACCAATTCAAATGGCATTGCCGAATCTTTATTGGTAGATACCACAAAATTGGAAGGTCCATCCACCTTCCATTGCCAATTTAAAAGTTGTTTTTGGGTGCTATTATTTAAAGTTAACCTTACAGGGCTGCAACCAAAAGTATCGCCCATGGCAAAATTGTATTTAGGTTTAGGCCCTTTTATGGTTATGGGCATGGTAGCACTATCTGAACAGCCTGCCATGGTTCTAATTTTTAGCACCACATTATAATCGCCATTTTCAGAATAATCGTGGGTAGGTTCGTTTGAAATACTTGGCACTTTTCCATCGCCAAAATCCCATAACCAACTACTAATATAATCGTATGGACTTTGTCCATTTTGAACGGAATTATCAATAATAGTAGAAATACTTTTAAGCGTTAATACTTTTGGAGCGCATAGTAATTCCTTAGTTATTGGTTCAATAGCAGCCTTCACATTTACCGTTTTTATATTGTATAAATTTTTCAATGTATCAAGGCAGCCAACACTATCTTGCACCAAAAGTGTAACATTAAAGCTACCCACTTTATGGTATTTATGTTTAGGTAAAATGCCCAAAAATTGATAACCAATGGTATCACCAAAATTCCACCATAATCGCTCTAAGTTAGCATTAGCCCTGGCTTCATTTTTCCAGTTGTTATTTTTTTGACCATAATACTCAAAGTCATCGTAAAAATCGGCCGAATCGCTTACACAAAAAACCGAATTGGTAGTAAATTTTGTTCTGTAATAACCAATATTTACCTTTTCGCCATAAGTGGCCACACAACCATCTGAATTAACAATTTGCGCCTCTACTTTGTATTTGTATCTTTGGTTAAAAGAAAAATTGATTGGCCGAATAACAGAATCGGATGGAGTAATTACTTGCGAAAATGACTGAACAAACTCTTCAGAAACAGGATTTTCGTGCAATTTATAAATACTTATAGTTGCTCTTTTAACGCTATCTTGCAGTGAATCTACAAAGTAAATATTGGTTAAGTAAGGAAAACATTTGGTTTTAAATTCTATATTAAACTTAGGATTCATTTGCAAAATTCTAAACATTCGATGGTACCAAAACGTGTCGATACATTCGCCATTTTTTACTATTAAACCAACAGTAACCCAACCGGAGGAGTCGCCAACTCTATTATAAATAAATTCTATGCTGTCTTTCCAAGGGTCCGTAGCTAGCCATTCCCTTCTTTCAGCGGCCGAGTCTGGCATTATCCAAATACTTTCTCTACCACAACTTGGCAAGGTTTCATCAAACTTAAAAACAAATGCATTCTGAAAACAATTTTGAGGTGGAAGATCATTTCCTGGAGGAGTGGTATAATAATATAATCCTCGTCTAGCAGGCAAATTAGGTGCAGCACTTGCATTGCCAATTACTACTTTTGTAGAATCTAAATCTGAGCAATTATAAACAGTATCTGTAATGAACATTTTTACAAAATAACAGTTTGAGCCAGCAGCATTAAACTTATGCTTAACAAAATCTCTATCCTTGCTATACCTACAATTTAGCCCAATATTTAGTCCATTTTTGGTATCGGTAGTGCAAGGTGGTGCAAAACCATCGGCAAAATCCCAAAGCCAATTTCCTGAATTATTATTTAGGCACGAATATTCTGGAACAGGATTTCTAAAATAAACTGTATCGTTGGTATTGCACTGATATTGATTAACTACCGGTGCAAGCTTAGGAGTTAATACAGCACGTGGGCCAAAAATTTCAAAACTAGTATCAATACTTATTTTACAATTTTTATCGTAATAAGCATCCATAGTTATGCGGTATTTGCCACAATCGTATGAATTAGCTGGATTAAAAAAAGCAAAGTTATAAACTGAATCAATTAACCTATTGCTACTACTGTAAACCTTCCAAATTATGCTATCTTCTTCCACAGCATCTTTATAAGTAACCGAAAAAGCCTGCAAATTATAACATTGACTATTTCGCCAAAAGTTAACTTTGGTGTCCATTACCTTTTTGGTAGCTCTAAGCAGTTTACCTGCAGTATCTATACAATTAAATTTATCCTGTATGATTAAATTGGCCCTATAATCGCCAATATTTTGATACAAATATTCAAAAACTCCCCAATTTTTTCCAGATGAATCAATATTTCCATCACCAAAATCCCACACAAATTTTTTTACTTTACTATACGGAAAAGCAGATGTATTTGAAAAAATCATAACAGTAGAATCACATCGTTTTAAAACACTTGAAAAATTAATTTTTTCCAACTGAGGTAAAATACGAATGGCATTTTTTCTTTCAAAACGTGCAAAACAATTGTTTGAGTCGGTAACTTCTAACACCAATGAATAAACGCCACCTGCGGTATATTTATAATTATTGCAAATGGTATCGTTAAACTTAAATTGAGTAACAAAAACACCATCACCCCAAATAAAAGTACGTTTAGTTATTGGGCTATTACTAGCACCTTCTGTGGCCGAGTCTTTTATGCAAACCAAATTATTTTTAAAACATTGAAAGGTATCGCTTAAAATCCTGAAATTTGATTTTGGCAAAGCCACTACTCTAATGGCCTTACCCGTGGCAAAACATTGTGAATTATTTGAAAAAGTAATTTTTAAAGTAGGAAAATAAATTCCTACTAAAGGATAGTTATAGGTATTGGATGATTGGCTACTTTTTACCCCATTTCCAAAATCCCACTCGTAGGTGGTAGGCGTTAAGCCTGTGGTAAAAGTTGCACTATAATTTAGCGCATTATTAAGGCATACAATGGTATCGTTAGTTTGAATAGTACACACTTGAGCATCTAACTTATTTAAATAAAATAGTATTATAAAAAATAAATTAATGCCTTTACGCATATTGATTTTTTAAAAAATGGTTATCAAAAAAACTATTCTCGTATTAAGGTAATGGTACCATGAACTGTTCTTTCCGTTTCGTTTTCGCTAAATTTATACCTAAAAGTATAAAAATATTCGCCAGCAGGATTATTGCCACCATCGTTATCGGTTTTTCCATTCCAATTAATACCATCGTTTGATTTTCCATCTTTAGTACTTTCGTAAACCTTAGCACCCCAACGGTTAAAAATTTTCAACTCATAAAAAAATTCACCAAAAATATCAATATCAAAAGCATCATTAACACCATCATTATTTGGCGTAAATACATTTGGAATATTGATTAGCCTTGATTTAGGTAAAATTACCTTACAAGTGGTATCATAACAATCGCCAGCATTTTTTACCACCAAACAAATTTTAAAACTATCGTTTAAATTTTTGTAATCGTGAGTTGGATTTTGAATATTAGAAACATTTTCAGCACCTGAACTTGGCTGCCCAAAATTCCAATAATGCGCAACTGCATTAGTAGATTTATTGATAAACTTATAAATTGGCGATTGGGTTTTATCAATGTCAAAATCAGCTTTGATTGATTGTACATAAATGGCTTTATAACCTGTATCTAAACAAGTAATTGCCACATTGGTGGTAGGAACTAATCTTATTACAAAATTGCCCGTATCTTTAAAAATATAGTTAAATAGTGTATCAGTTCGTGGTTTTAAACCAGTGGCAAAACCATCGCTTACCAACCATTTAAATTGTTTGTAGATGGTATCGGCCCTAGCTACTAGCTGTAAAGATTGATTTGGACAAATACTATCGGGCCCCGTTAAACTAACCAATGGTTTATCGAATACTGTAATGTAAACTGGCCTTTGACTTGGGTTTAACGTATCGGGATAAACAGAAGTACAATAAACAGTTTGGCCTGTTACTTCATTAATTAACGAATCGGTTCCTAACAGTAAAACCCTATATCTTCCAGCTTTTACTAATTTAAATCCTGTGGTAGTATCTTTATTAGTAGAAATTACAAAATTAGCAGGACCATCTACATTCCATTGCCAACTTTGAAGTTGAGAACCGGTGGTATTATTCATGCGGAAATTTACTGGACTACAACCAAAAGTATCGCCACTTGAAAAAGCATATTTAGGTTTTGGCCCTTTAATGGTTAAAGGAAGCAGCACACTATCTTTACAACCTGCAAAAGTGATTACCAAATGCTTTACCAAATAGCTATCATTACTGGTATAATCGTGCAAAGGATCCTTCACAGCGCTTGTTGGTTTTAAATCGCCAAAGTCCCAAAACCAAGTAGCAATGGAATCATATTTGGGTTCGCCATAAAGCAACGAAGAATCAATGGTAACAGATTTATCTTTAAAAGGAATAATTTTGGGAGCACAAATTAAATTAGCGGTAATGGGTTCAATGCCTGCCTTAACATCTACTACCCTAATGGCTTTGTTAAAGGTAAAAGTATCTTTACATCCCAAACTGTCTTGTATGGCCAGCTTAATTCTAAAATCACCAACTCGCTTATATCTGTATTTAGGCGAGAAACCTAAATCGAGATACGCACTTGTATCACCAAAATTCCAAAATACTTTTTCTTTATTGGCCGCAGCCCGCAGCGGATTTTTCCAAAAATTGGTGGTTTTAGAATAATATTCAATGTTTTCAATAAACTGAGTGGAATCTTTTAAACAAATGGTGGTTTTAGGAACAGTTAAATCTCTAAAATATCCAAAAAATATGGTGGTATCGTACGATTGTGAGCAGCCTTTTCTATTGGTAAGAGTAACCCTTATATTTTTTATTCCCATTGAATTAAACACAAACGACTTTTGCTTGATAATGGAATCTGTAATGGTGAAAGTTTGAATACTATCCACTCCGGCAAAGTTTATTCGTGCTGTAGTTAAACTATCTTGAATGGAATCAAGCAGCGTTACTGTAACTTTATAAGGCGGACAAGTACCCTCTATTTTGGTAGTAAACTGAGGTTTTATTTTTATTAGCTGAAACATATTATGATACCAAGCTGTATCGTAACAAGCACCATTTTTAATAATTAAGCCCACACTAACCCAGCCATTAGGATCTGCCACATCTTGATAACGTTTTATAAAAAAATTATTTTTAGGATTAATAGAATCCCATCTATTGACACCAGCGGTGGAATCGGTATTTATCCAGGCTTTTTCTCTTCCACAATTGGGCAATGTTTCTTCGTACTGAAACACAAATACACTGGTATAACAATTTTGGGGTGGTCCAGTAATACCTGGAGGAATGGTATAATAATATAACCCTCTTCGGTTAGGTAAATCAGGCTTAGCATTGGGAGCAGATAAAATAACCGTTGCGGTATCTATATCGCTACAACCTTTAACAGGATCGGTAATGGTAAGCTTTACGTTATAACAACTAGGTTTTGTTTTATCGTATAAATGGTTTACTCGAGTACTATCTTTACTGTATCTGCAATTCAAACCTACATTTTGTCCGTTTTTTGTATCGGTAGTACATGGTGGTGCAAATCCATCACCAAAATCCCATAACCATTCTGTTACATTTTTATAAAAACAGGATAATTCGGGAGGTGGAACTCTAAAAAATACGGTATCGTTTGGTACACATTGATTTTCGTTTACAATTCT
The DNA here is from genome assembly GCA_041730515.1 of Methylacidiphilales bacterium. Classification (GTDB taxonomy): domain Bacteria; phylum Bacteroidota; class Bacteroidia; order UKL13-3; family UKL13-3; genus JAAFJM01. Next base: position 9,193 of record JBGSBN010000050.1, read on the forward strand.
AGAAGTATCGTTGGCTATAATTGTGTTGGGGCCAAATACATCAATTAAAGTATCTACTACTATTTTACAATTCCCCAATCCTGCGTACATAATTACCTTATATTGACCACAATTAAATTTTTTATTATTGGTTTGAAAGTAAATGGCGTTAACAAGTGTGTCAAATAATTTTCCATTAGGACCATAAATAGCCCACGAAATATTGGCGCCAGATGAACCAGGAGCAGAAAAAGTATAATCTTGTTTACTAAAACATTTATCAACGGTTGAGATGGTTATTTTATCATCTAGTTTTAAATTTTGAGCACCATTAACTAACACAAAAGTATCTTTACAACCATTTAAATCTGTAATAATTAACCGTGGCGAAAAAAAACCTCCTTTAGTATAGTTATGGACAAAATTATTCCACCTAGTACTTGACGAATCGATGGTTCCATCGCCAAAATCCCAAACAAACTTACTTACTTTAGCCCTTGATAAAATAGAAGTATTTAAAAAGGTAACAGAAGTAGTATTGCATTGAACAGTATATTGAGTAGTAAAACTGATGGCATCTTGTTTAGGTAAAATTACAATCGAATTACTTTTTTCAGAACGATTGATACATCCATTGGAATCGGTAACTTCTAAAACCAATGAGTTAGTACTTCCCGCAGGATTTACATATTTATAACAAAGGTTTTTTATGGAAAAATTACTTATGTCAAATCCACCATCGCCCCATAAAAACGTGCGGTTAATAATTGGACTATTGCTTGTTCCTGGTCTTGACGAATCGAAAATACAAACCTGATTGCCTTTAAAACATTGGGTAGTGGCGGTAGTAATTCTAAAATCGGCAATTGGCAGCGAAACTACTTTTATAGGATCGCCAGAAACAAGACATTGAGAATTATTGGTGAAAGTAATTTTTAAAGTTGGAATAAATGTACCAATATTTGGGTAATTATAGGTAGGACTAGCTTGCGAGCTAGTTACTGTGTTCCCAAAATTCCAATCGTAACTGGCTGGAGTTAAACCAGCAGTATAAGTTACAGTAAAATTTATTGCATTATTTATACAAACTACTTTTGATGAAGGGATAATGGTACAAGTTTGTGCATTTGCTTTTAGCACAGAAACAACACAAAAAATAAAGATGTAAAGCTTTTTTATCATAAATGTTATGAGTTTATTTTACCAAAAAAGTTGCAATTCAACTTTTTAAATAAACTTTAACGAATATATGTAAAATTTAAATTAGTTTATAAAACCATTTCTTAATTTTTTATAAAATTTAAGAAGTCAAGCATTATTTACCTAACATTTACATTAAGTGTAATAAATTACAAATATCTTCTTCAATGGTATTTTTTGGTTTTTCTATAATTCTGCCTTGCTCTTTTCCATCTTTAAAAAATATAAAAGTTGGAACATTACTTACTTGCAGTACTGAAACATTTATGGCTTTAGAAACCTTACTTTCGTTTACCATTATTAGCTCAATATTTTGATTGGGAATGCCAATTTCGTTGGCAATTTTAAAAAACCGTGGTAATTCGCGTTGAGTATCGCCACACCACGAACCGGCAACAATTAGCACCTTCAAATCATTTTTTAAAGGCTTAAGCTGATTAACTAATTCTGGATTTACTTTGTAAGCATTATACTCGGTATCAAACCAAGCGTATTTTTTATTATTGGTAAAGGAGGCTTGAGTAGCTTTTTCGTTCAAAATTTTGGATGAATTATTTGTAAAAATACCACACGAACTAAATAAGATTGTAGCAGCTACTAATATTTTATTTCTCATAAATCAGTGTCTTTTATTGGCATTTTAGTAATTCTGCGCAATGGGCCGCTGCAATAATTTTCGTGACAACTGATACAAGCATTAATCATTAAGTTATAATATTTTTTCTGCTCTTTAGGGTGATCGAAAATAGCTTTATGGGCATTTTTGTAAACATCAGCATTTTTAAAAAACTGAGGTTCAAGTACATTTTTATCGGTTGGTTCCACCAAATAAAAACGAATAAACGGAAATGATAAACTATCTAAACTTTCGCCACGTAATAATTTAGCTTTCATACTATCGGCATTAGCCGCCATTTGACGCATCATTAAAGCCATTGGTTTTGGCTGATTTGGGTCTTTGATTACCGCACCCGCATTTGCATTTGCTTCAGTTGAATCAGCCACTTTTGGAGATTGATTATTAGAACAAGCATTAATTATAACGCCCAAACCAACCGAAAGTACTAATAGATAAATAATTTTTTTCATGACAATAAATTAAAGCCATATTGCGAGTAATTAAATACCTGCAATATGGCCTTGGAATACAATTTTTTATTTTAAAATAACACCGCTGGCTTCAAAAACCAATTCTTTTTTAGGTTCTTTAATAGCAGCAATTGCTTCTTTGCTATCATTGTTATCTTTAGCATATTCTTTTAAATCAGCTATGCTAGTTTCTTCAATTTTAGCTACACCTTCTACTATGGCAGTTTTTCCTGCGCAATCCATAGGCATAAAAAATGCATAATCTTTAAAAGTTACACGGATATTTTCGCCTGCTGCATTTTTAATTTCCATCCAGCAACCCTTTTTTTGACATACTGCATCTACTTCGCCTGTAAGCTTTACATTTAATTCTTTCTTATCGCCCATTGCACCTTTTAAATCGGCCAAGGCAATTGCACCATCTTCAGTAATTTTTGAACCAAAAAACTGAGCTTGCGCTGTACTGTCTGAAACTGTTGTAGAATCAACCGGAGTGGTTTCTTGCTTTGGAGTGTTGCTATTGCCACAAGAAAAGATAGTTAAAGCAACTACTGCACTTAAAATTATTTTTTTCATTACTATTTTTTTTAAAATGCAAATAAAACAAATTATCAGGTTATAACCATAAGTTATTTGCAGCCACCATTATTTATTGGACACTAGCATTTTTAGTTTGCAATTATATATTTCAATCAAAAATGGAATATTATTTTTATGGTTAATGAAATAACCACCAAAAGCCACATTTGCCAAAATTGATTTAAGGTAAAAATATCAATTCAAAAAAGTTTGATGTTTTAATTTTTTATGTTCAAAATATTTTAAAAACTTATGCCATTAGCAAATTTATAGATATTACATTTGCATTGAAGTTGAATAAACTAAATGGAAAGTCAAATTAAGCAAAAAATTTTATTAGGTGTATTTCTTTTTATAGCATTTATATATGTTATACGACTGCTAACATTACAAGTATTTGACGATAGTTACATTCGTTCGGCTCAAAACAATGTATTGCAAGAACAAACCATTTATCCTGCCCGAGGCTTGCTAATGGATATAAATAACGATTTGTTGGTTTACAACGATAATATTTACGATTTATTTGTAACACCTGAACAAGTTAAAAATCTTGATACCAACGCATTTTGTGAGGTAATTGGTATAACTAAAGAAGAATTTATAAAAAGATTTGAGAAAATAAAACACCAAAAAGGTTATGCTATTTATCGCCCATCGGTTTTTGAAAAACAATTAACCATGGCTACCTACGCTCGTTTTCAGGAAATGCTTTTCGATTTTCAAGGTTTTGATGTGGTAATTAGAACAGATAGAAAATATAAATTTAATAGTGCAGCTCATATAATGGGCTACATTGGTGAAGTAACCGAAAAAATGATAGAAAACTCAAACGGTTATTACCGAATGGGAGATTTTATTGGAATAAGCGGAGTAGAACGTACTTACGAAAAAGAATTGGGAGGCATTAAGGGAGTTAGATATGTGTTGGTTGATAGCAAAAGCCGAGCCCAAGGGCGATATAAGGGAGGTGAGTTTGATACTGCGGCTGTGGCCGGAAAAAAAATTAACCTGACTATTGACCAACAATTGCAGGAACTTGGCGAACAATTAATGCAAAACAAAATTGGAAGCATAGTAGCCATTGAACCAAGTAGTGGCGAAATTCTATCAATGGTGAGCAGCCCCACTTACGATCCTAATTTATTTGTAGGCCGAGAAAGAGGTAACAATTACATGAATTTATTGCGCGACCCAAGTAAACCATTATTTAATAGGCCAATTGCTGCACCTTATCCGCCAGGTTCTATTTTTAAAGTAATTATGAGCTTAATTGGTCAGCAAGAAGAAGTGCTTTTTCCAAATACTGCTTATGGTTGTTACGGTGGATTTAACTCTGGAGGCTTGCATGTGGGCTGCCATGCACATGGTTCGCCATTACCACTGCAAGGTGCAATTGCTGTAAGCTGTAATGCCTATTTTTGTCAAGTTTACCGCACAGTGGTAAACAACCCAAAATACAATAAAGTAGAAGATGCTTATAACAAACTTTACGACCACTTGGCAAGCTTTGGAATGGGTAGAAAACTAGGTGTAGATTTATATGGCGAAGGAACTGGCTTTGTGCCAAAAGCTACCTATTACGATAAAATTTACGGAAGAAATCATTGGCAAGCGTTAACTACTATTTCGTTAGGAATTGGGCAAGGCGAATTAGGAATAACACCTTTGCAAATGGCAAATGCTACAGCTTTGGTGGCTAATAGAGGTTATTTTATTACACCGCATATTGTAAAAAATATTGAAGGCAAAAAGAATCCAAATCCTGAATATAATGTAAAACATTGGTGCACGGTTGATACCAGTTATTTTCCTGTAGTAATAAATGGAATGGAAGATGTGGTAAACCATGGAACTGCTTATGTAGCCAAAATTCCAGGAATAGCTATTTGTGGTAAAACAGGAACTGCTCAAAATCCGCATGGAAAAGACCATAGTATTTTCTTTGCATTTGCACCAAAAGACAACCCCAAAATTGCTATAGCAGTGGTGGTAGAAAATGCAGGTTTTGGTGCCACTTGGGCTGCTCCAATTGCCAGCTTAATGATAGAACAATATTTAACCAAAAAAAACACCTCGCGTCCATATTTGGTGGAACGCATGATGAAAGGAAATTTAACACATAAACCTATAATTAATGACTCAACAGCAACCAAAACCAGCAAGCATTGATTGGCTGGTTATAATACTTTATTGCGTTTTTGTAATAGCTGGTTTGCTTTGTATTTACGCATCGGTTTATTCTGAAACCAATCCTAATATTTACGACATGGATAAAAACTATGGCAAGCAATTGTTATGGATTGTAATTTCTTTGTTCCTTGGTTTATTAATACTTTTGGTAGATGAAAAACTTTTTTATGCATTTGCTTATGGTTTTTATGGCATTACCATTCTTTTACTACTAGCCACCTTTGTAATTGGTGCCGAAATTAAAGGCAGTAGCAGTTGGATTAGAATTGGTAGTTTTCAAATTCAACCGGCCGAGTTTGCTAAATTTGGAACTGCATTGGCCTTAGCCAAATACTTAAGTGGATATAATATTGATTTTAAGGAATGGAAAGTAAAATTCATTTCCATAGCCATGATTTTATTGCCTATGGCAATTATTTTATTACAAAACGAAACTGGTTCTGCGTTGGTATTTGCTTCATTTTCATTGGTTTTGTACCGCGAAGGTTTACCAGGTTGGTTATTGGTAGTGGGAGTATTATTAGCGGTTTTAGGGGTAATGGCTTTGCTTATTAAACCATTATATATCATCATTGGTTTAGTAGTAATTGCTACTGCATTTTTGGCCATGGTAAGGCGAACCCAAATGCTTATATTTATTACCGTAGGCATAATATTGGTATCTGCACTTTATGTAAGCAGTATTGATTATGTTTTTGAAAATGTAATGCAAGCTCATCAGCGCACGAGGATAAATGTATTATTAGGTAAAGAGGTAGATTTAAAAGGTGCAGGCTATAATGTTCAGCAATCGCTTATTGCCATTGGTTCTGGTGGCCCTTTAGGAAAAGGGTTTTTAGAAGGAACTCAAAACAAATTTAGATTTGTGCCTGAACAAAGTACAGATTTTATTTTTTGCACCATTGGCGAGGAGTTTGGCTTTGTAGGTTCGCTGCTGTTTATTTCTCTTTACATGCTTTTATTATGGAGGCTAATGGTAATGGCCGAAAGACAACGAAATAAATTTAACCGAATTTATGGCTATAGCTTAATTTCCATTCTGTTTTTTCATTTTCTAATCAATATTGGTATGACTTTAGGCTTAATGCCAGTAATTGGTATTCCGCTACCCTTTTTTAGTTATGGCGGTTCAGCATTATTAAGCTTTACTATTTTACTTTTTATTTTTATAAGGCTTGATGCAAACAGGGTTAACGAGTTAAAAAACTTTGACTAACAGGAATTAATTAACTACTACTTTACCAATTTTACCTTTATTTCCAGCCATAAAAACAGCCTTACCACTTTTGGCTTTTTTCACCACGTTAAAACTTTGTTTGCTTAGCAACTCCCAGCTTTTGTTTTTGTAATTAAATACATCAACTCCATTGGTGCCGCAGGCAATAAAAATAGTTGGTGAAACTTTTTCAATACAAGAACGGTAACCAAAAGGCCTGCTTCCTAAATCTTCGTAATACAAATTCACTCCTATTTCGTCAAAATTTTTGTAGCCACCACTATCGTTTAAATAATCGCCACCAACAGCAAAAAACGATTTATTATGCCTTACCAATGAAAATGCCCCTTTTGAATTAGCTCCTTGTTGAATATTTAAACCTGAACGAATTGATTTGGCATAAGGCGAAGAAAACCAATAATAGTTAGCCGAACTACCACCACTTACAAAGCCAAATTCGCTTTTACCCCAACACCTAATGGAAGTGCCGCTGGCTGCAAAAACAGCTTCTCCACTCATGGCTTTTGGTGAAATATTTCTATCCATTTCTTTCCAATTAGCGCCACCATCAATGGTGTAAAGCAATAAAAAATGATTCTTAATTGGGTCGCCAACTATCACACCACGCGTTTTGTTCCAAAAGTCCATTCCATCTAAAAACACTGCCGAGTCCATGTTTTTGTAAACCTCTTCCCAGGTATTGCCTCCATCTTCGGTTTTTAAAATATAAGCTGGGGAGCCGCTACTAATCATAATAGCCTCCTTTTCATCAAAGGCTTCTATATCTCTAAAATCGCTTTTTGTGTAATCAGGCAATTGCGTAAAAACAAATGTTTTGCCACCATCTACACTTTTGGCAAAAGTTCCTTTGCTGCCACTTACCCAAATTACCGAATCGTTTACCACACTTAAGCCCCTAAACGATGTTTTACTTAAAACAACTCCTTTACCTAAAACAAACGAATTACTATCGAGCATTTGAACAGCATATTGCGCTGTTAACTTTGATGCCATTAACCAACATAGTCCAATAATTATCCATTTTATTTTATTCATAGCTTTCAAATAAAACCGATAGTTGTGAAAAGATAAAATTTTACCTGTTGATAACCTAAAAAATCAGTTTTAATGTTGACCGATTACAAACTCTCAGTTCTCAATTCCCATATCTCATTTCCCAATTCCCATCTCTCATTTCTCAAATCTCATTTCATTTTCCCAACACCCATCATTGTCAGTTACAAAATTTTCATATATTGCTCTTCGTTTCAGCTAACTATTATTACATGAAAAATACTTATAAAACACTTATTTTTTCTTTGCTTACCTATTGCATTTTGCCTATTGTTTATTGCTTATTAGCAACAAATTCATGGGCTCAAGAAGCAAATCCAGTTAATGGACCACGCAATATTAAACCCAATTATTTTGCATTTACCAATGCCACTATTTTTGTAGATGGAAGTAAAAAATTAACCAATGCCACTTTAATAGTAAAAGATGGTATCATTGAGAATATAGGTAACGGAATTACCATTCCAACTGATGCTAAAGTAATTGATTTAAAAGGCAAATACGTTTACCCTTCATTTATTGATTTGTATAGTAATTATGGTATAAATTATACCAATACCGCTAAAGGAAACGAACAATACAAAACCAACAGAAAAGGTGCTTATGCTTGGAACGATGCCATAAAAGCAGAGTTAAACTCGGTAGATTATTTTAGCTACGATGAAAAAAAATCGAGCCAATTAATGGAAAGTGGTTTTGGTATGACACTTTCAGGTATAAACGATGGCATTAGTCGCGGAACAGCTGCTTTGGTTTTAACTGGAAATAACAACGAAAACGAATTGGTAATTTTGCCAAAAGCCGCAGCAGGATTGAGTTTAAACAAAGGCAGTTCGGTGCAAGATTATCCAAACTCGTTAATGGGAAGCATAGCTTTATTGCGCCAAACCTATTACGATGCCAAATGGTATAAAACGCAAAATACGGAGAAAAATTTAACCCTTGAAGCTTTTAACAATGCCATGGCTTTGCCAACTATTTTTGAGGTGCACGATAAACTATCTATTATGCGTGCGAACAAAATTGCTAAAGAGTTTAACGCCAATTATATTGTAAAAGGTGCGGGTGATGAATACCAACGTTTAACCGAAATAAAAGCTACCAATAGCAGTTTAATTGTTCCAATAAATTTTCCAAAACCATATGAAGTAGAAGATGTATTTGACGCCAATTATGTAAGCACTGCCGATATGAAACATTGGGAGTTAGCGCCTGCTAATGCCAAGTTTTTAGCCGAAGCCAATATTAACTTTGCCATTACCAGTTATGGTTGTGCCGATGCAAACGAATTTTTAAAAAACCTACGCAAAGCAGTGCAATACGGCTTAAGCGAAACAGCCGCTTTAAATGCTTTAACTAAAACTCCTGCGCAATTAATCAATGTAACCTCATTGGCTGGAAGCCTTGAAAAAAATAAGTTGGCAAACTTTTTTATCAGCAATAAATCCATTTTTGAAAAAGATGCAATTATTACCGAACATTGGGTAAAAGGTAAAAAAACAGAGATAAACGCTTTGCCCGAAAACGATTTAAGAGGCAAATACCAAGTAAGCTTAAAAGGATTTAACAACTACATTTTAAAAGTAGATGGAGATGCTAATAAACCCAACTTTACACTAATAGGAACCGATACTTTAAAAGCCAGTATTTCATTGCAAAGCAATATGATAAACATGGTTTTTAAAGCTAGTAAAAAATCGAACGAAAATATACGCATCAATATTTGGGTAGATAAAACCGAAAATATTAATGACACCAATAAAGTAAAAATACTGAACGGACAAGCACAATTAGCCGATGGAAGTTTTACCAATTTCAGTGCTAGTTTTTTTGAAAATATAAAAACCGAAAGTAAAAAACCTGACTCCATTCCAGCTTTGAATTTGGGTAATATTACTTATCCTTTTACTGATTATGGTTGGACGGTA
>JBGSBN010000051.1:0-18450 GCA_041730515.1 Methylacidiphilales bacterium
TCGATGAAGTAGCTGTCTGACAGCGCAGCTGCCTCGAGCTCCTTGGCAATGTCAAGTAGTGGGTCCTTGACGCCAAGTTCGGCGAGAACCTTGTCTGCGGTCGCCTTGACGATGCGGGCACGCGGGTCGAGGTTCTTGTAAACGCGGTGACCAAAGCCCATTTCTTGAAGAATTTTACAACACCTTAACTTGACGCGTATGCGATTTATCGGGACCGTTGTTACAAAATGTTTCGTTCCTCTGAAACTTAAATGTTGATGTTTGTTTAGAAGAAAAAACCATAATTTATGTTGACGCCAATGCGATAGCTATCGGTATTTGCTCAATGTGGCAAAATGTATAAGGCTGACCTTTTGAAACAGCCTCTTTAACTTACTTATTAGTTTGTTTTTAATATATACTTTAGCACTTTTTGGTATAACTCATCGGGTTTAAATGGTTTGGTTACAAAATCATTCATTCCTGCCTCTATTACCTTATTCCTAGTTTCTAAAAAGGCATCAGCACTTAGCGCTATAATAGGTATATCTCTATTTTTTACAGGAGTATTTTCAGAACGCACCAATTCAGCAGCCTCAAATCCACTCATCTCGGGCATTTGTAAATCCATTAATACCAAATCTATATCTGCTCTTTGCGAAAGCGTTTCAATAGCCTCTAAACCATTATTAGCTATTAAAACTTCGGTATTCCATTTTTTGAAAAATTGTTTAGCCACAAATTGATTCATTACATTATCCTCTACCACTAGTATTTTGTAAGAACTTAAATCATACACCTCATCTGTGGTTTTTTCGTCTTCAATTTTTGTTAAAGTACTTAATTCAAATGGTAATTCCACACCAAATGTGGTTCCTTCTCCTACTTTACTTTTAATGGAAATATTACCATTTTGTAGCAAGGTTAGGTTTTTGGTAATGGCCAATCCCAAACCTGTACCTCCAAATTTTCGGGTAGTATCGGTATAAGCTTGAGTAAAACTTTCAAATATTTGCGATTGTTTATGTTCAGGAATTCCAATTCCAGTATCGGTAATAGAAAATTGTATTTTAGTTTTATTATCTACTTTTTCAAGCAAATGAACTGTAACTGTAATAGCTCCTTTTGAAGTAAATTTTAAAGCATTTCCAACCAAATTAAATAAAATTTGATTCAATCGATATGGATCGCCTTTTAAAATATTAGGAACATTTTCTTCAATATTAACATTAAACGCTAATCCTTTTTCTTTCGAACGGTAGTCAAATGTTTTATGTAATTCTGCCATTCGTTGGCGTATATCAAAATCTATGTTCTCAAAAGTGATTTTACCGGCTTCTATTTTTGAAAAATCTAAGATATCGTTTATAATAACCAATAAATTATCAGCTGAATATCGTATTGATTTTAAGTTTTCTAATGAAGTACCTTCAAACGAATTTGAATCAAGTAACAACTCTGTTAAACCCATTATGGCGTTCATTGGAGTTCTAATCTCATGACTCATATTCGATAAAAATTCAGTTTTGGCCTTGGCCGAACTTATTGCATCGTTTCTAGCTTGCAAAAGGTCTTTTTGAAACTTTTTAGTTTCGGTTATGTCTTTGCTAAAAATGGCCGCACCTGTTGTTTCGCCTTCGCTTTTAATAGGATTATAGGTAGTTTCAAAATATAAAACCTCGTCATTAATGGTAAGTTCTCCTTCGGCTGTTACGCTATTCCCTTTTAAACACGCTGCAAAATGGTTTAAAACCTCTTCATCACTAATAATTTGGGTAATTGGCTGACCAATATAAATATCAATATTTTGCTGTGCGTTAATTCTATTTTTGAAAGAAGAGTTAAAAGAAATAATTTTTAAATCCTTATCAAGCGCATAAATATTATTGTGTGTACTTTCTACAATAGCGGTTAGCCTATTGTTATTTTCTTTTATTTCGGCCTCAGCTTTTACACGTTGGTCTTCTATTTCCCATAAACGAACCCCATTTAAAATTACTTTTTGAATGTAATCAGGACTTAATTCAGCCTTAGGAAAATAATCAAAAGCGCCACTCTTAATCATTTGTACTGCTAGTTTTTCATCGCCTTGCGATGTCATAACAGCAATAGGAGTAAAAACCTTGAGTTCGCGTATCTTTTTTAGTAGTTCTAAACCATCAACACCAGGTAATAAATAATCTAAAAAAATGCAATTATACTTGTGTTTATTTACCACTTCAAGCGTTTCGGTGGCATTTTTGCAAATATCTAAATCATACATTAAACCAGTTTTTTTCAACGCACGCTGAAACGACATAATATCTACATCATCATCGTCAACTAGTAAAAGTTTGTAATTATCTGATTGCATCATTTTTTTAGGAATTAATTTAAGATAACTAAAGTTGGGTTAATTTGGAAACTCGCAAAGCTTCCAATAGCTGTTTAAGGTACTAACCACATCCATAAATTGATCCATAGATAATGGTTTAAGTATATATCCAGCCACATTAAGGTTAAATGCTTCCACTTTATCATTATCCTCGTTAGAGGTTGTCATTACAAAAACACTTAAATTTTTCAGGTTTTCATCTTTTCTCAATTCGCGTAAAAACTCAATTCCGCCCATTTTAGGCATGTTTAAATCAAGTAAAATTATTTTTGGGGTTTTTAGCGGTGAGTTTAAATGTATATCGCGCAAGTATTCCAATGCCTCAATTCCATTATTAGTTATATGTAATGGATTGGTAACATTATTTTTCTTAAATGCACGTCTAACGTTCATTATATCCACTTCATCGTCTTCTACTAGCAGTATGTTAATCATTCGTTCGTTCATTTTTTAATTATGCATTTTGCAAATTCAATATTAAATCTTTTTTTGTTTGGTTTTGAATTGTTAATAAAAAAATTGCTAACAAAATTCCGATTTAATTAAAAACAATTACAATATAGCAGTATTTTTACCTAAAATAAAAATAAAATTTTGTTTTAAGTAAAATCAAAAAACTAATTAGCATTATAAAAGTTAATATTGTAACGTTTTATGAATTTAAAAGTAGAAATAGACGATAATTCAGGTTTTTGTTTTGGGGTAGTATTTGCTATTTCAATGGCCGAAGATATTTTAGATTCGGAGGGTAAATTATTTTGCCTTGGCGATATAGTTCATAACGATGAAGAGGTAGCTCGTTTAACTGCAAAAGGGCTTCAAATCATTGATCATGAGCAACTAAAAAATATTAGAAACGAAAAAGTATTGATTAGAGCGCATGGCGAACCTCCTGAAACGTATAAGTTGGCCATGGAAAATAATATTGAATTAGTTGATGCTAGTTGCCCTGTGGTTTTAAAATTGCAAAACAGAGTCCGTGAGGCATACAATGATAATGAACAAATTCTTATTTATGGTAAACATGGTCATGCCGAGGTTAAAGGATTGGTTGGACAAACCAATGGAGAAGCCATTGTGGTTGAAACTTTTGATGAATTAGAAAAGCATGATTTACCCAAAAAATTACAGTTATTTAGCCAAACTACCAAACGCACCAAAAACTTATATAAGTTAAAAGCCACTTTGGAAGAAAAAGGCATTGAGGTTGATTTTAACGACACACTTTGCAGGCAAGTAAGTAACCGTGATGTCCAATTACCTGCATTTGTTAAAAAATTTGATAAAGTAATTTTTGTGGCAGGCCTAAAATCATCGAATGGAAAGGTACTTTTTGATGTTTGTAAAGAAAACAATGAAAATACCTTTTTTGTTAGTAGTAAAAATGAGTTGAAAAAAGAGTGGTTCAGTGCCAATGATTCGGTTGGAATTTGCGGTGCAACAAGTACGCCTCAATGGCAAATGGAAGAAGTAAAAGAAGCAATTTTAGCATTATAAAAAACATGAAAACAATAATAATAACAAGTGCATTGGTAATAGCAGCAGGTTTTGTATTTTACAGTTTTAAAAATCGAAAAATAACAAATAGCACAAAAGGTAAGAGTTTTTACGATTTATCCATCAAATCGTTAGATGGTAAATCGGTAATTAACCTAAGCCAATTTAAAGGCAAAAAAGTTCTTTGTGTTAACGTAGCCAGCAAATGCGGTTTTACTCCTCAATACGAAGGTTTGGAAAAACTATATGAAAACAACAAAGAGAACCTTGTAATCATTGGTTTTCCATGTAACCAATTTATGTATCAAGAGTCGGGTTCACCTGATGAAATTGCTACTTTTTGTAAGAAAAATTATGGTGTAACTTTTCCACTAACCGAAAAAATTGATGTAAAAGGAAAAGGACAGCACCCTATTTACCAATGGTTAACCAATAAAGAAACAAATGGCTTAAACGATGTAGAGGTAAAATGGAATTTTGGTAAATTTTTGATAGATGAAAAAGGTAAGTTATTAGCTTATTTCCCTAGCAAAACAGAACCACTTAGCGAAGAAATAGCCAAATATTTAAAGTAATTTTTAAAAAAAATACACTAAGCCAAAATCAAAAACTTATATTTGATTTTGGCTTTTTTTATGCTTAATTATTTAACACAACTATTATATCCTAACACTTGTATTTGTTGTCACAATCATTTAGTTGATAGTGAAAAATACATTTGTTCAACCTGTTTATTGGAATTGCCACTTACCAATTTCCACCAATTGCCTAATAATAACTTAGAAAAGGTATTTTGGGGAAGAGTGACTATTGAAAGGGCAATTGCCTTATTGTATTTTAAAAAAGGAGGAAAAACAGCTAAGTTACTTCATGCCTTAAAGTACCATAATAACCCAGAAATTGCCTTGTTTTTAGGAAGGTATTACGGTACGTTTTTAAAAGATTTTTGTAAAAATTATCAAGTAGATGCTTTTGTTGCAATTCCATTGCATAAAAATAAACTAAAAATGAGGGGCTATAATCAAAGCGAAATGCTTGCCAATGGTTTAGCCGAAACCTTGGAGATGGAAAACCTAAGTAGCTTTATAATTAGAAATAAATTTACTGAAACTCAAACCAAAAAATCGAGATTAGAACGAAGCGAAAACGTGGAGAAGGTATTTGAAACAACTAATTTTCAATTGTTTGAAAACAAGCATATTGTATTGATAGATGATGTAATAACTACGGGCGCTACTATTGAAAGCTGTGCTTTAGCACTAAAGCAAATTTCAGGTTGTAAAGTAAGTGTAGCAGGTTTGGCATTTGCTTACCATGGTGTATAAAATTTAGCTAGCTTAATTAATTTTTGTATGTTCGCCCTTATTAATTAGTGTAAAGCTTTCTATTTTAACTAACTATTTTTTTAAATGAATCAAACTACAACAAAAAAAGCATCACTTGCCAAAAATTTAACTTTCCAAATTTTGATTGCCATGATATTGGGGGCATTGTTAGGTATTTTTATTCATACTTATTACAGTGCCGATATTGCCAAGGCATTTAGTGGTTATATAAAAATGCTTGCCACCATATTTATTAGGCTTGTACAAATGATTATTTCGCCACTTGTATTTACTACTTTGGTGGTTGGAATTGCCAAATTTGGCGATATTAAATCGGTAGGAAGAATTGGAGGAAAGGCCATGATTTGGTTTTTTACTGCATCGTTTGTATCCTTATTAATTGGTATGTTTTGGGTAAATGTGTTAAAGCCGGGTGCTAATCTTAATTTACTAAATGTGGATGTTTCTACTGCTAAAGATGTAACCGAAAAAACCCATGTTTTTTCAGCACAAAACTTTGTAGAACATATTATACCTAAAAGTATTTTTGAAGCAATGGCTTTTAACGAAATTCTTCAAATTGTAATATTTGCCATTTTCTTTGGCTTAGCTGCTGCGTCTATTGGCGAACATGCCAAGCCAGTAATTAATGCCTTAGATAAAACTTCTCACATAGTTTTAAAAATGGTAAATTATGTAATGAATTTTGCGCCACTTGGCGTATTTGGTGCCATTGCGGGTGTTTTTGCCATTCGCGATTTAAACGAACTGCTAATTACTTATGCCAAGTTTTTTGGTTCTTTTTTAGTTGGAATTTCTTCGTTATGGGTGTTATTATTAGCAGTAGGATTTCTTTTTTTGGGCAAAAGACTAAAAACCTTATTAAATCACATTGTTTCTCCCTTAATTATTGCCTTTGGAACTACTAGTTCCGAAGCTGTTTTTCCAAAATTGACCGAGGAATTGGAGCGTTTTGGAATAAAAAATAAAATTGTTTCATTTATGTTGCCTTTAGGCTATTCGTTTAACCTTGATGGAAGCATGATGTACATGACCTTTGCAAGCATATTTATTGCACAAACCTACAATGTTCCGCTCGACTTGCAAACACAGTTAGTAATGCTTTTGGTATTAATGCTAACAAGTAAAGGTATTGCTGGTGTGCCAAGGGCTAGTTTGGTGGTAGTAGCTGCTACTTGCGGCATGTTCAATATTCCGGTGGAGGGCATTGCATTAATTTTACCAATCGATCATTTTTGTGATATGTTCAGAAGTGCTACCAATGTGTTGGGTAATGCTTTGGCCACCAGTGTGGTGTCTAAGTGGGAAAATGAAACCGAGGCATAGCAGGTTTATGTTCATTCCATTTAACCTATATTTTTATTACAAAATTTTTATTTAAGAAAAATAACCAATTGCTCAATTTTTATATAAACAGCATTTTATTACCAATTAACTATTTCAACTATATTTGCAATTCAATTTTCAATTTTAAACATGTCAGATCATAAAATTATATTCTCCATGGCGGGTGTTAGCAAAACACATCCTCCTCAAAAACAAGTGCTTAAAAACATTTACCTTTCGTTTTTCTATGGTGCCAAAATTGGTGTTTTAGGTTTAAATGGTTCGGGTAAATCAAGTTTATTAAAAATTATTGCCGGAATCGACAAAAGTTTCCAAGGCGAAGTAGTTTTTGATAAAGATTATAAAATTGGTTTTTTAGAACAAGAACCAACTTTAGACGAAACCAAAACTGTAGTTGAATGTGTGAAAGAAGGCGTTAAACACATCACTGATTTACTAGAAGAGTTTGAAGAAATTAACAACAAACTAGCCGACCCAAATTTGGATAGTGACGAAATGATGAAAATTTTGGATAGACAAGCTACCGTAATGGAATTGCTTGACCAAAATGATGCATGGGAACTAGATACTAAATTAGAAAAGGCCATGGATGCATTGCGTTGCCCTGAGCCAGATCAAATGGTAAATGTTTTATCAGGTGGTGAACGCAGACGTGTGGCTTTATGTCGTTTGTTATTGAGCAATCCTGATATTTTATTATTAGATGAACCTACCAATCACTTGGATGCTGAAAGTGTTGATTGGCTAGAACAATATTTGAAAAATTTCCCTGGAACTGTAATTGCGGTAACGCATGATAGGTATTTCTTAGATAACGTAGCTGGCTGGATTTTAGAGTTAGACCGTGGCGAAGGAATTCCATGGAAAGGAAACTATAGCAGTTGGTTAGAGCAAAAAGCAAACCGTTTAAAAGCCGAAGAAAAAGCGGAAGGCAAACGCGCAAAAGCTTTAGAACGTGAGTTAGATTGGGTTCGTCAAGGTGCTAAAGGCCGTCAAACCAAACAAAAAGCGCGTTTGAATGCTTACGATAAAATGTTAGGCGAAGATCAAAAAGAAAAAGAGCAAACATTAGAATTATTTATTCCTCCTGGTCCTCGTTTGGGCGATGTAGTAATAGAGGCACAAGGTGTAAGCAAATCTTATGGCAATAAACTGTTATATGAAAACCTTAATTTTAGTTTACCAAAAGGTGGAATTGTAGGAATAATAGGGCCAAATGGTGTGGGTAAAACTACATTATTCCGCATGATGATGGGATTGGAACAGCCAGATGCTGGAACATTTAAATTGGGCGAAACAGTTAAAACTGCTTACGTTGACCAAAGCCATAAAGATTTATTACCAGACAAAACTGTATATGAAGTAATAAGTGGTGGTACAGATTTAATTCAAGTAGGAACCCAACAAGTAAATGCCAGAGCTTATGTTTCTAAATTTAATTTTGGTGGAAGCGATCAAGGTAAAAAAGTTAGTGTACTTTCAGGTGGAGAACGTAACCGTGTACATTTGGCCATTACTTTAAAAGAAGGTGGAAACGTATTGTTATTAGATGAGCCAACCAACGATATTGATGTAAATACGTTGCGTGCTTTGGAAGAAGCTATCGAAAACTTTGCAGGTTGTGTAGTTGTTATTTCCCATGATAGATGGTTTATTAACCGCATTGCAACTCACATTTTGGCATTTGAAGGAAACTCACAAGTGTATTTCTTTGAAGGTGATTACAGTGCTTACGAGGAGAATAAAAAACAGCGCTTAGGCGATTCTGCTCCGCATAGAGTTAGGTTCAAAAACATCAATTAGTTTTGACATAAATTCACAAAAAAAGAGGCTACTTTCTAAGAAAATAGCCTCTTTTTTGCGCCTAATAGCAATAAAAACCATCAGTTAGCTTGACGCTTATGCGATATCTAATGAGTATACAACATTTAATCCCGTCAATTGGAAGGAGCATTGGCCTAATTTGTAAATCAAAATGGTGTTATTTTACAATGTATAAAGCATCATTATCTCTATTTTTTTCGTTTTCTTCATACCAATCACGGTAGTTTTCGCCTTTTGTTCTTGCCCATTCTGCAAAATATTTATACCCTTTTACAAAATCTGTTTTTTCGGTAGCGTATGGAATTTCTGCAGGAATATTCAATGCCCAAGGTAAATTATCTTTGGATTTATAATAATTGCCTTCTGAACTGTTGTCGTCAAATTGGCCAAACATTTTTCTATCTGCTTTTGCAGTTGGTTCGTAACCTGGCAAGTGAATTTCAGTTTCTCTATTTTGGTTAATGATAGCGAATGGATTAAAATCTTCTACAGAGAATTCTTTCATAGATACAAAGCCATTAGGAGCTTTCCCGTTTTCATCTCTAAATTTTACTGTAAAATTAATGGTTTGAGGCGTAACATACGCAACCTTAGGATCTACATTTACACCGGTTGAACCACCAGGTCCTTTTAAAAAATCTGCTGCACTTGTAAAGGCAATAATGGTTGCTATTTTTTGATCAGCTTCTGTACCATTTTTGTTTAAGTTTAACCATTTTGCTTCTGTTTTCAAACCTTCCACAGCATAAATTTTATCCCATTCAATTTTATTTAACATAAAACCAAAACCATTGTTAAATCCAGCACCAATCGCTTTTGGCGTAATTTCATAATTAATTTCAACAATATTGTTTTCAGCATCGGTTACAATATTGAAACGATATCCAACCACTAAATCGTTAAAGTCATAATCTCCTTTTGATGGCCATAAATCTTCAAACATAATAGTGCCGTTACTATTTTCTGGATAATAATTGTTATAGGCTTTAATTGGATCATTTGGATATAAATCGTACTTGTTAGCTACTTTGTCTTTGTCATCATCTTCTTTGTCGTTTTCTTCGCTTGTTTTAGCAGGCAAACATTTGTTTGAAGGATCAGATGAATACCTGCCTGAAATCTCTACATCATCAAATACGATGGTTCCTTCACCATCAGTACCTACAAAACTAATTCTTATTTTATAAGGTTGGTTGGTGTTTTTAATTGCCATTGGCAAAGCTGACGATATAATAGTTGTATTTGTATTGCTCATGTTGGTGAAACTATACTCGTAAAAAGTATTGAAGTCAGTTGTATAGTCTTCGTTTTTACTCGCCTCATCAAAAAAAGCGTATGAAAATACCACACCTCTTGATTTAGCACCGCTTCCATTAAGGCGTGCAGTTAATTTTACATTTCCTATTCCATTTGTTAACCATGGTGATTTAATATACGTATCAGTTAATAAATTAGTGTTTACAGGGGTAGTTTCAAAACTGTATTTACCCGAAATGAATAATTTTTCATTTTCTGAATTATTAATTGATTTAGGTATTTGCCAACATAAATAATTGTATTCTTCAATATTGTTAGTTTCACCATTTAAAATGGTTTGCGCATTTAATGAATTAATGCTTAACAAAATAGCTGTTGTAGTAAAAAGGAATAATTTTTTCATATCAATATTTTGTTTAGTTTTTAATAAAATTAATAAGAGCGCTTCCGTTGTTTATGCTGACTGTTTTTACTATGCTTCCAAAGCTTATAATTACTTTATCGGTTTTTGAAGGAACAGTAATATTTCCTGTATAACTTTCATTCATTTTATGCAGTTTGGTAAATAGTATATTTCCATTTTCTGTTTTTACAAATAAAGTATTGGTAATATTTACCTCAGCATTTACAGCTACTATATTAACAGCGATAACTTTGGTAGATTTCCAATTAAATGTAGGATCGGCTTTAATTTGCTTAAAGTTAGTTACTGTTGGTGTAATAACTGTTTTTGGTTCAGCATTTTCTAGTTTTTTGCAACTAGTAAATATAGTTTGTATTAATGCAATTAATACTAAAACTAATAAATATGGTTTTTTCATTTTCTTATTTTCTTTAAATTTATTGATATCAGTGCAAATCCATAACCCAAAAAACAAAACGCTGATAATTAAATGGTTAAGAATTGTATTTTTTTTAATTAGCCTATTTTTCTCCAAAATGAATGTTTGCTTTATCATTTTGAAACTTTTTTGATATACAATGCTAGCGTTTTTAATCAATAAAATAACTGACTGTATTACAGGGTTATGAACTTAAAATAAAAAATGTGCTGTTTTGTGTGAACTGCTGTATAGCATGTTTAAATTGCCTAATATTCAACTGTAGCAGAAAAATTTAAAATTAATTTTTTAAAAATCTGACATTTATTAACTGCGACACTAAGTGTTTGTATTTCAGTACATAAAAAAAGCCTCAAAATATTTGAGGCTTTTCGCTATTTTAAAAATTTTTATGCTAGTAGATAAACTCACCGTGTTCGGTGGTAACGATTAGTTCATTTTTTTCTGCAGCTTCTACCCTGCCTATTATTTGTGCGTCTATATTAAATTTGTTTGCCAAGCTAATTAAACTTTGTGCAGTGGTTTCATCGGTATAAAACTCTAATAAATTACCCATATTAAATACCTTATACATTTCGTGCCATTGGCTATTGCTTTGGCTTTGAATCATGTTAAATAAAGGTGAAGTTTTAAATAAATTATCTTTTATAATTCGTAAATTTTTAACAAAATGTAAAACCTTGGTTTGTCCGCCACCTGTACAATGCACCATACCATCAATTTTATCAAAATAGTTTTCAAAAATTTCTTTAATAATGGGGCTAAAAGTTCTAGTTGGTGAAAGTATCATTTTGCCCACGTTTAATGGATTCTCTGAAAGTTGTTCAGTAAGTTTTAAACCACCAGTATATACTAAATCTTCTGGAACTTGTGGATCAAAACTTTCACTAAATTTTTTATAAAACGAGGATAAAACATCGTGGCGAGCCATGGTTAAACCATTGCTTCCCATACCTGCATTGTATTCAGTTTCATAAGTAGTTTGACCGTAACTAGCAAAACCAACTATTACATTTCCGGGTTTAATATTGTGGTTGGAAATGACTTTACTTTTTTCAATACGCGCTGTAACAGTAGAGTCAACAATAATGGTACGAACCAAATCGCCCACATCGGCTGTTTCGCCACCAGTTGAGTGTATATTAATTCCATACGATTGTAACATGGCAATAAACTCTTCAGTTCCTTCAATAATGGCTTGAATTACTTCACCAGGAATTAAGTTTTTATTTCTTCCAATTGTTGATGAAAGTACAATTTTATCGAAAGCGCCTACGCAAAGCAAATCATTGGTATTCATTACAATAGCATCTTGAGCTATGCCTTTCCAAACTGATAAATCACCTGTTTCTTTCCAGTATAAATAAGCCAAACTCGATTTAGTTCCTGCTCCATCAGCATGCATTATATTACAAAAACGCTCATCTCCACCCAAATAATCAGGAACTATTTTACAAAATGCTTGAGGAAATAATCCTTTATCCATGTTTTTTATGGCTGCGTGAACATCTTCTTTTTGCGATGAAACGCCACGTTTCATGTATTTATCGTTGGTCATGAGTGGAGGTTTTGTAGGGTAACTTTACAGTTGCGAAGATGATTAAATTATTTTACTAATTAAATAGAAAAACGAAAGTCAGGTTTAATAATTGATGCGTTTTTTACAATCTAAATAATATAGGCAAGGTAAATTTAACCCTCTTAACTTTTCCCATCATTTTTCCAGGCATCCATTTAGAAGTTAATTTTAAAATCCTAATTGCTTCTTCATCGCAACCCCAACCCATTTTTTTCAAAACCTCAAAATTGGTTAAACTGCCATCTTTTTCAACGATAAAACTAAGTATAACTCTGCCTTCTATTTGGTTTTCTTTGGCTAGTTTAGGATAAACTATTTGTTGATATAAAAAACTATATAATGAATCTTCTCCGCCAACAAAACTTGGCATTTGCTCAGCCATAATAATTACTTCTTCTAATGAATCAATTTCTTTAACGGGTGTTTGTGCAATAATTTTATTTGAAAATGTAAAAAGCACTATTACACAGAAAAAAATTTTCATTTTATTATTTATTTATTGCGCAATATAGTATCAATTTTATAATCAGGTGCAATCATTCCCATGGTATGTATTAACCTTTCAGGATTGATTTTTATTGTATCGGGCGGACTTATTTTTACTTTGCCTTTTAATACCTCTTTGGGTTTGTTTCGCATTATGGTATCGCCCATTAATTCTTCTTCAACATCAACTCCTCTCATTTTTTCATTTATTGGAGCTTCAATTTCTCCTTGTATTTCTGGAGGATTTGCTGTAAAAAAATCAACTGGATGTTTTACATCATGAATAGGTTTAATAACAGGTTTTATTATTATTGCTGTATCTACTTTTGTTTTTAAAGTGTCAATGAGTTTCACTTCGCCTAAAGTAGCTGGTTGTCCTTGGTTATCGGTGCAACTAAAAAGCGTTGTTCCAAAAACTAGGAGTAAAGCCAAAGCAAATTTTCGGCTAGCAGGAATATATTTAAAAATAGAACTTGGAACTTGAATATTTATTGAGTTAAGTTGTTGTTGCTTAAACCTACCACATACTTTTTGCCCATAATGTTTGGTAAAATAATTTTGAATGTCTTCAGCAGTAAAGTTGGTAAAATCAACCACAGTTTTTTGGCAACTGCCGCAAAAACGACCTTGTTCGTTGGGTGTCATGGCGCCCCAATTTTCGTGGCAGGGTTCTGGAATGGAAATCTTCATGGTGTTTTTTATTTAACTAATACCAAGATGCAATTGGTTTTAGTTTTCCATAAAAAATTATTCGCCAATTTTTATTGGTAGAGTCATTTTCATTCGTACAGGTTCATCATTCATTCTTCCAGGTTTCCATT
This sequence comes from Methylacidiphilales bacterium, assembly GCA_041730515.1. Taxonomy (GTDB): domain Bacteria; phylum Bacteroidota; class Bacteroidia; order UKL13-3; family UKL13-3; genus JAAFJM01. The sequence goes on from JBGSBN010000051.1 coordinate 13,353, forward strand.
TAGGCATTGAATTAATTATACGAATCACTTCTTCATCGCAACCAAAGCTAAGTTTTCTAACAATCTCTATATTTGAAATACTACCATCTTTCTCTACTATAAATTGTACAATTACTTTTCCATTTATATTATTTTCTTTGGCATTTTCAGGCAAATGTAAATTAGTATTAACAAAATTATATAATTCACTTTCACCACCAATAAATTCAGGCATTACATCTGGGTTTGAAAAAATTATATTGGAATCAATTTCTTGCGCAACTATACCAGTTGTATATTCTACCTCTTCTTCAAAATGTGCACTTGTTATTCCACGTACCGTACCTTGTATAACATTATTACTTATTTGAGGTTTTAGTTTATTTTCAGTTGGAGTAATTGTACCATTCCTTGTTTTTTTTCTAGGTTCAAAAAGCTTAATTTCTTTTATTTTTTTGGGTTTAATCGAATTCCTATTTTCTAAAGTATCGTGATTATTTTTTACTAAACTATCCACTACTTCAATTTTCTCAATTGTTGCGCTATTTCCATTATTATCGGTGCAACTAAAAAGTGTTGTTCCAAAAACTATAAGTAAAGCCAATGCAAACCTTCTGCTTGCCGATATTTGGTAAAAAATAGCGCTTGGAATTTGAATATTGATTTTTGCTAGTTGCTCTTTTTTAAAATGCCCACAAACCTTTTGCCCGTAATGTTTGGTAAAATAATGTTGAATATCCTCAGAAGAAAAGTCGGTAAAATCAACCACGGTTTTTTGGCAACTGCCGCAAAAACGACCTTGTTCGTTTGGAGTCATTTTTGTCCAATCTTCGTGGCAAGGGTTTGGAATATTGATATTCATAGAAATTTCAGTTTAAATATAAGTAATGTATTTTAAACAAATGGATGTCCTATTACAATCATTTCTATAAAAATAATTAAGACGTGATAAATAGTGTTTCTACAATTCCACCATATCAATCCTAAAATCTTCTAAAGTTTTTAGTTTTTGATTGGCTAAATGCCAGTATGGTTCATTTTGTTTTTCTGCTTCAGGAACAACTATGCATTTCATTCTGGCTGCTTTAGCTGCCACCATTCCGTTAACCGAATCTTCAAAAACCAAACATTCGGTTGGTAGTACATTTAGTTGATTGGAAGTTGTTAAAAACACACTCGGATGCGGTTTGCCATAAGGCTCATTTTCCGCACTTACCAATAAATCGAAATACTGGCGAATGTTTAATTTATCAACCACCACATTTATTAAACTCATAGCACTTGATGAGGCCAATGCTATTTTGTAGCCTTTGGCTTTACAAAGCTTTAAAGTATCAATTACGCCAGGCAATGCGTTTGCATTATCTGCTATCAATTGTTGAACAATTTCCAATACATCGGCTTCTACCGCTTCAAAGTTTTTTTCGCCCCAAGGTTGGTAATTGTACCAATGTTCCACCACCTCATTTAGCCTAAAACCCATAACTTGGCGTAGCAATTCATCATTTAGCGTTAAGCCTAATTTTCCAAAACAAATTTTTTCGGCTATTTTCCAATAAGGTTCTGAATCAACCAAAAGGCCATCCATGTCAAAAATAATTGCTTTTATCATTTTGAAAGCAATTAATAACCCAATACTTTCAGCATGCTTTCAGGAGTTTGTTGCTCCGCAAAAACCTCGTATTTTAAAGTTCCGTCCTCGTTTTTATCTATAATAATGTGTTTTGGAGCTGGAATTAAGCAATGTTGAATTCCGCCATATCCGCCCAAACTTTCTTGGTAAGCACCTGTATGAAAAAATCCCATTACCAAAGGTTCTCCATCATCTGTTTTAGGCATAAAAACTTGGTTGGTATTGGTATCGCTATTATAAAAATCTTGACTATCGCAGGTAAGTCCACCTAAGTTAATGCGTTGATATTCTTTGTCCCAATTATTAACAGCCAACAAGATAAACTTTTGTCCAATTCCCCAAGTATCGGGCAAAGTGGTAATAAACGAACTATCTATCATTAACCATTTTTCTTTGTCGTTTTGCTCTTTTTCGCCAATTATTGAATATAAAATACCACCACTTTCGCCAACGGTAAACGAGCCAAATTCAGTAAAAATGTTTGGTACTTCTAACTCTCTGCTATCGCAAATGGTCTTGATATAAAATACAATTTGGTCAATCATGTATTCATAATCGTACTCCACACCAAGCGAGGTGTAAATTGGCATTCCTCCTCCAATATCAATGGTATCAAGCTCAGGACAAACTTCTTTTAAATCGCAATAAACATGAACCAATCGGGTTAATTCACTCCAAAAATAAGTTGTATCTTTGATACCTGAATTTACAAAAAAGTGAACCATTTTTAGCTTAAACAATTCGTTGTCTTTTATTTTCGAATTGTATAAATCAACCACTTTTTTATAGCTCATTCCTAATCGAGAAGTATAAACCGAAAAATTAGGTTCTTCTTCAGTTGCTATACGCATACCTAGCTTAGTAGTATTGGTAGTTTTGCTAGCAATTAAGTCAAACTCCTCCGGATTATCTAATACGCAAATTAAGTTTTGGAAACCTTTATTTACTGTTTTAGCAATATTGGTAGCATATACCTCATTTTTAAAACCATTACAAATAATGTATTTATCTGTATTGAATTTACCGTCTTGATTTAGTTTGGACACTATTTCTAAATCAAAAGCGCTTGATGTTTCAATGTCTACATTGTTTTTTAGTGCTTCGTTTAGCACAAAACTAAAATGAGAGCTTTTGGTGCAATAACAGTAAAAATACTTTCCCGAATAGTTATGTTTGGTAATGGCTTTTTCAAAAAGTTGGTTTGCTTTTTGAATTTGGCTACCTATTTTGGGTAAATAACTAAATTTTAAAGGAGTTCCATACTCTTTTACCAATCCCATCAAATTGATGCCATTAAAATGCAAATGATTATCCATTACTTCAAATCCATGGCGCGGAAAAAAGAAAGTTTGATGAATTAAATCGGTGTACCTGTTACGAAGTTGTGCTGTCAATGCTATAAATGCTTATTTTAAAAATGTGAGTGCAATTTTACATAAACACAAAGGTTTTTTTGTATGATTTTTTTGTGAAGTTTTGTTTGACACTAAAAACGTAGTTTAGAGTTGTAGATTCAAAAGACTTTCTTTTCTATTTAATCCAATTTGAGGTTTTAAACTTTATAATTAAAATTTATGTTTAGGTTGATTTATTTCCAAAGGAATTTGTAAGTTAAAAATTTCAAAATACTATTTCTTAACATCCATATTGCGCCTTGATAACTAGTATTTTTGTAGTGATTTCATTTGTAAACTTTAGGTAGTATGTTGAAATAATAGTTTTTGAAATTTCATTTATTTTAGTACTATCTTTAACAGCATCCAAAAATGATGTTTCATTGCAATTGTTCTTTAAATCATTAATTATATTGTGAAAGTAATAATCATTAATTGGAATTATATTTTGTTCTATTATAGGAACGAGAAAGGAGTTGTTTTCATAAATAATTAAACTTTGCCAAGGATAATAGCTATGTTTTCCATTATAAAGCACGCAACTTTTATCTTCCACATCATTCACTACCAAGCTTGTTTCGTAACTAAATTCAATTTTGTATTTATTTGAAAAAATGTTACTTGCATCAATGGCTTGCCCTTCAACTGGTTGTTCAAATTGCTCTTCAAAATAAAAAGTATCTGCTGATGCATTTAAATCAATACTATTAATAAATGCAGAAAGTGATTTATTAGCATTTATAATTTGAGCTTCTTCTTGAAGGGGTGTGTCAACAATAGTACTATCTTGTAAATTTTCAACTGTATTGCTTTCGTTGGTATTGCAGGCAAGTAAAAGCATTAAACTAGCAGTACTTAAAATTATTTTTTTCATTATTTAAAATCCCTGAAATTGTATTTTGTTCTTTCACCAAAACTGTAATATTTTGGTGTAACTTTTTTTTCTAATTTATAAGTCGCATCAGCATAAACGTTCATGGCAAATCCGCATTCTCCAAATCCACTTATAGTTTCAAGTTTTATTTCATTGTCTTTAAAGTAGAACATAATTTTACAAGTTGACTCGTATTCGGCTGGTTGATATAAAGCGCTGTCGTTTTTAACAATAAGTCTTCCTGCAGTATATCCTAGGTGGAACGATGAAGCACCAATACAAACTTCGATATGGAATAAAACACTTGTATCAGATTCAGGATATATAAGCAAAGAACCTTGATTGCCTTCTACTTCGTCATTAAAGTCAAAGCCATAAATTCCTAGGTACTTAGAGGTGGCATATTCTTTTACAAATTCTGCATCTTCTTCGTTTATTTCCTCTACTGGTGCTACAGCGTTTTCTTCAATTATTGTATCCTGAATTGAAACTGCTTCAGCCTCTTCTTCTTCTATATTTGTGGAGTTGTTTTGGCAACTTATAGTGCAAAAAAACTTAAAGAAATAAGTGTAAGTAGTTTTATTTTCATTCAGATTGATTAATGTAATCAAACTAAATCAAACTGACTTACCTTTCCAAATATTAATTTTTCCAATTATAAACTTCAAACCTTACAGTGTCGTTTTTTATATAAGTATTAAATGGTAAATTAGGGTAATTATTGCCTTTTTTATCAATAAACTCTGTATCCCAGCTGCCTTTGGTTATTTTAAAATAATTGTAATTTTTATCGAAATTATGAAGGTATAAAATGCGCTTGTTATCGTTTGAATTTAAAAACCGGAATTGTTCATCTTTTGCATTCCAGTTATTAAAATCGCCTGTGAGGTAAATTGGCTCCTTGCTATCGGTTGGTAATTTATCAATAATAAAAACCAATTTTCGTTTTGGGTTGTAATTATACCAATTGATTATTTTTAGATAAAATGTATCGGAGTTATTGCAACATTCAAATCGCCTGTTATTCATTCTTTCCGCTCGGTAATTGGCTTCTTCGTTATCCCAATCGCCATTTACTATTTTAAATTCGTGGGCATTGTTATCTTTTAGTCTTAAGGTATAAATGTATTTAAAGGGAGCTATTTTTCTGAAAATATATCGGTCATCGTTAGCATTCCAATGATTAAAATCTCCTGTTAGAAATATCTTATCATAATT
>JBGSBN010000052.1:0-18106 GCA_041730515.1 Methylacidiphilales bacterium
ATTTTAAAATCTTTGCATTTAAGTACTCAAAACATATATTTGCGCTCCTTTGAAGTTTTAATAACAACTAATTCTTTAAAGGAACTGCTGTTAAGTGTTAGTAACCTTATAATCAGCAATTTAACTAATAAACTAAATAGAATACATAAATACAAAATGAAAATTAAAGGAGCAGTTAAGTTTTTTACCATTGCCTTAGTGATAGTTTCCCTATTTCAGCTATCATTTTCGCTAGTAACTTACCGAGTAGAGCAAAAAGCCAAAGCTTACGCTAATGGCAATTTAGAAAAAGAGAGTGCGTACATTGATTCAATTGGTCGCGAAGTGGTTTACAATATAGGTGTAAAAAAATACACTTACTTACAATGTAAAGCACATGAGTTAAACCTTGGATTAGATTTACAAGGAGGTATGAACGTTACTTTGGAATTAAGTCAAGATGAATTATTAAGAGGATTATCGAATAATAATACAGATGCAAACTTTAACAAAGCCGTTACCATGGCTGCTGAGGCGCATAAAACTAGTCAAAAAGAATTCATTGAATTATTTGGCGATGCCTACAAACAAGTTGATCCTAACGGCCAGTTAGCTGTAATTTTTGCAAATTCTTCTAATAAGGAAAGAATAAAATTAACATCAACCAATGCAGAGGTGTTAAGCTATTTAAAAGTTGAAACAGAATTAGCAATTGAGCGTTCATTTAAAGTTTTACGTACTCGTATTGATAAGTTTGGTGTAACTCAACCTAATATTCAAAAATTAGAAGGAACAGGTAGAATTATCATAGAATTACCTGGTGTTGATAATCCTGCGCGTGTTCGTAAATTATTACAAGGAACAGCTAAGTTAGAATTTTACAGCACTTACGATAATCCAGCGGCTTATAATTTTTTAAGTCAAGCCAATGAGTTATTGAAAAAGGCAAAGTTAGTTTCTGCTGATACTGCTAAAGTTGATACTGCCAAAAATATATTGGCAGATATTGGTGGTGCTAAAGCAAAACCTGATAGCATTGCTAAAAACAAACCTGATTCGGCTAACAAACAAATGACTGCTGAGCAGTTTCAAAAAGAAAATCCATTATTGGCTTTAATTATGCCTGTGGCTGATGAAAAAGGCCAATTAACTCCAAACGGTTCATGGTGTGGAACTTCAGCTATTAGAGATACTGCTAAAATTAATACCATGTTGGCTCGTTCTGATGTGCGTGCTATTTTACCTACCGATTTAAGATTTGCTTGGGAATACAAGGGAATTGGCGATAATGGTGGTGCTGTTCGTTTACATGCACTAAAATTAGAGCGCAATGGCGAAGCAGCTATGAGTGGCGAAAGAGTTATTCAAGCTAACCGCGATATTTCTCAATTAACTGGCCAAGTGGAAGTAAACATGGCTATGGACGGACAAGGTACTACCGAATGGAAAAACTTAACTAATAAAAGTGTTGGTCATTCTATTGCTATTGTGTTAGATAATTTAGTTTACTCATCGCCAAATGTACAAAACGAAATTCCTAACGGACGTTCTGTAATTAATGGAGGTTTTACCGATGAAGAAGCACTGGATTTATCAAACGTATTGAAAAGTGGTAAATTACCTGCTACTACTCGTATTGTGGAAGAAGCAGTAGTTGGACCAACTTTAGGAGCTGAAGCTATTAGTCAAGGTTTATGGAGTATGATAGTTGCTACTATTATTATCCTAATATTTATGGTATTATACTATAATAACTCAGGTTATATTGCCGATTTTGCAGTATTATTAAACGTGTTCTTTATTATTGGTGTATTGGCATCAATGGGGGCAGCATTAACATTACCTGGTATTGCTGGTATAGTATTAACAATTGGTATGGCGGTAGATGCAAACGTGTTAATTAACGAACGTGTTAAAGACGAATTGCTAAATGCACGTAGTTTAAAAAATGCTATTGCCGATGGTTACCAACATGCTAGTTCTTCAATTATAGATTCAAATTTAACTACTTTATTAGCTGGATTTGTAATGTATATTTTTGGTACAGGTCCTGTTCAAGGTTTTGCTATTACCTTAATTATTGGTATTTTATCATCAATGTTTACTGCGGTATTATTTACCCGTGTAGTTACTGAATGGTGGTTGGATAAAGGTAATGAAGTAAAGTATGCTACTGCTAAAACCATGAATGCATTTAAAAACTTCCATTACGACTGGGTAGGAAATCGTAAAAAATTCTATATGTTCTCTGGAGTAATTATTATTTGTGGTTTCATTTCTATGTTTACCAAAGGATTTACTTTAGGTGTTGATTTTAAAGGTGGTTATACTTATGTAGTTCAATTAAGTAAGCCAGTTGAAACCATGGATATCCGTAAATCTTTAGAAACAGTTTTAGGAAGCGCACCTGAGGTTAAACAATTTGGTACTGATAATAAAGTTAAAATTACTACTACTTATCGTATTGATGATATTACTCCTACAGTTGCAGATGAAGTTCAAGCTAAAGTAAACGAAGGATTAGCTAAAGTTGATGATAAAACAACTATTTTAAGTTCGGCTAAAGTTGGGCCAACAATTGCAAATGATGTAAAAACAGGCTCGTTCTGGGCAGTAATTATTTCGTTAGTTGGTATTGGATTATACATATTAGTTCGTTTCCGTAAAATTCAATATACCATTGGTGCTATTATTGCATTGACCCATGACGTATTGATGATGTTAAGTTTCTACTCAATTTTTGATGGAATTTTACCATTTGCTATGGAAGTAGATCAAACCTTTATTGCGGCAATTTTAACCATTATTGGTTTCTCTATTAACGATACGGTGGTAGTATTTGACCGTATTCGTGAGTTCTTAAACATTCACAAACGCGAAGAAGATACCGCTTCAATTATCAATAATGCTTTGAATAATACCTTAAATAGAACCATTATTACTTCATTAACCGTATTTATGGTAACATTGGTATTATTTATATTTGGTGGTGAAGTTATTAGAGGATTTACATTCTCGTTATTAGTTGGTATCGTATTTGGTACTTACTCATCTTTAGCAATTGCTACTCCAATAGTAGTTGACTTTGATAGAAAAGCTAAAAAATAGTTATTTTTATAAACAACAAAAAGCCCAATTGAACTTAAATTCAGTTGGGCTTTTTTGTTATCAGCTTTTAATAATCAAGATTGTTTTGAGTTACAAATACTAACTTTCCAAGCCCTAAAGGGCGCGGCAATGGATTCTTTCAAATAATCATTTTTCATACTGTTGGGCTTTAAATTACATACAACAATTTGTCCAAGGTCGGTGTCCTCACCGACCTTATTCGATTGGTGAGGACAATGCACAAAAACAACTGTACCATACTACCTATTCAAAACATGGGGGCGTTATAATTATAAGTTTTGGCCAAAGCCGAGTTGCATTTTTATAATATTCCTCGCACTAAAGGGCGCGACAATGAATTCTTTCAAACAATCATTTTTCACACAGTTGTGCTTTAAATTACTTACAACAATTAATTTGAAATTGCTTCAATTAATTTCCTCGCCCTAAAGGGTTCGGCAATGCATACAATAAAATAATCATTTTCAAAACAGTTATGCTCTTTTTTAATTAAAATAGCTAAATCAAGTTCATTTAATTAGAAAATGTGAACAAACTGAAACCACATTAACTTGGCAATTCCATTACAATAGATATATTTGATATACAATTTAAAAAACGAACAATGAAAAAAACAATTTTAAAAATGATGGCTGTAGCAGGAATTGTTGCAGTATCTGCATTATCAACTAATGCACAGGTATCAAAAGGTACATTAATGTTTGGAGGTAGCCTAGGCGCAAGTGTAACAATGGAATCAACACAAAAAGTTACTGGCGCTGCAGATGTAAAAACACCTGGTTATACCAATTGGAATTTTTCTCCAACGGTTGGCTATTTTATTGGCGATGGATTAGCTTTAGGTTTATCGTTAAACGTAAGTTCAAACTATGTTTATAGTATTACTACTAATGATGGTAAAACAACGGAAAATATTATGAGATCTGGTTTAGGGGTTAGTTTATTTGCCAGAAAATACATGCTAATAACAGAAAAAGTTTATTTTCATGGCCAAGGTTCATTAGGTTACACTTCAAGTTCATTTACTACTAGAAAAACAGTTGGTTCATCTGGTTTAGCAGACGATGATAAAAATACCATATCAAATATTGGTGTAAACATTACTCCAGGATTAACCTATTTTGTTTCTCCAAAATGGGGCATTGATTTTAGTTTGAATAATATTTTAGCATATAATATGACAACCAGAAAAACGGAAACAGAAATTGCTGGTTCAACCGTGACTACAGAAACAACTGGTGGAAATTTCTCCATTGGTGCAGGTTTAACACCAACATTGGGTTTATTCTATTACATGGGTAAATAATTGTTATTTTCTTTATCAAAAAGCCTCACTGAAAAGATTTTCATTGAGGCTTTATTATTTATAAGAGCTAAATTAAGTTCATTTAAATAAAAAATGTGAATAACCTGAAACTAAATTAACTTGACATTTCCTTGACAATTAATATATTTGATTTACAATTTTAAAAAATAAACAATGAAAAAAACAATTTTAAAAATGATTGCTGTAGCTGGAATTGTTACAGGATCTGTATTTACAAGTAATGCACAAATTTCAATTGGTTTAACAGGTGGATTTGGAACAGGTATGGATTTAGCAAAACCATTAGGCGGTAGTGGAGACAAATTAGCTTCAGAAAATGGTTTTGGTGGAGGTATAACTGGCCGTTATTGGTTAAACGATAATATGGCTGTTGGTTTGAATGTGAGTTATTTCTCTTTTAATTCCAAAAACGTGCCATCAGGAGTTACTTCAAGCTACTCAGTTCTTCCAATTTCGTTGGCGTTTGATTATTATTTTATGGATGAAGGATTTAAACCGTTTGCAGGACTTGAAGCTGGATATATGATTGGCTCATGGATAGCTAAATATAATGCAAACTATGATGGAAATGGAAACCCCGCATTTGATATGTCGTACAAAAACAATGGTTTATTCGTAGCACCTGTAGTAGGAGTAGCTTATGGAATTAACGACAATTTTGATATTCTTTTAAATGCTAAATATGTGTTGGGTTTAAACGGTGGCAAACAAGATTTAACTTATAGCATTTCAGGCCTTCCTGCAATGCAAATAGATTCGGAAGCATCGTCTTTTGTAAATGTTAACTTAGGAGTTTCATACAAATTTGGTAACTAAAAAGTATTAAACTTTATCAACAAAGCCCAACAGAAATATTTCTGTTGGGCTTTGTTATTTTTATAATCCCATAGCCAAAATATCGGCTAGGTGAAGAAATTTAAAATCGAGGCCTCGTTTTTCGGCAATGCTTTTTAGGTGAATTAAGCAGCTGTAATCGGTTGAAACCAAAGTTTGAACACCAGTTTCTTTGATGGCATCTAGTTTTTTGTTACCTAAATGAATGGCTATATCTGAATTAGTAACTGAGAAGGCTCCACCAAAACCACAACACTCATCTTGGTTTGGTAGTTCTACCAATTCTAATCCTTCTATTTGTGCTAATAGCTTACGTGGCTGGGTCTTTATTCCACATCCATTTAAACCAGTGCAAGTATCCATAAAAACCACCTTACCGTTAAATTTAGAACCCAAGGTTTCTAGTTTTAACACATCCACTAAAAACTCGCTTAATTCAAAAGTACGCTTTTGTAATTGCCTAAACTTATTGTGATAAGAAGAATTTTGAAATAATAAATCGTATGAATTTCTAATCATGCCAGTGCATGCAGAACCTGCACATACAAAATTTCTATCAGGCGTAATTTCATTCAATAATTTTTCGCTTACTTGGCGTGCTTCGTTCCATTGGCCAGCATTAAAGGCAGGCAAACCACAGCAAGTTTGTTCAATATTATAATTAACCTGACAGCCAGCTTTTTCAAGCACTTTTACCATGTTAAATCCCGTTTGTGGGTTAAACTGATCTATAAAACAAGGAATAAATAAATCTATTTTCATGGGTAATTATTACTTGTTATGCCTTTGAAACGTGGTAGCTTTTAAAGTTTTTTATTTGAACTACAAATAACAAACCTATTAAAAAATAAATAGCTAATGCTACTACCGAAAGGCGCATATTGTGTGTAATTCCATTTAATAATCCGTAGCTAAAAGTACCAAATACGATGGCAAATTTTTCGCAAACATCAAAAAAACTAAAAAAAGAAGCAGTGTCTTTGGTATTTTCTGGAATTAATTTGGCATAAGTACTTCTAAACATAGATTGAATACCACCCATCACCATTCCTACTAAAACGCCTAAACCCATAAAATGAATCACTACTTTTTTAACCTGAACTCCTCCAACTGTAAAATATTCGGGCGTATCGCGAATGCTGTAAGCCAAAAAACAAATAATCATCCAAATAACAATGGTAATAATAAGCGTATAAATATTGCCTATGGCAGCCGAAATGCGCGAGAAAGCCCAAGCGCCTAAAATGGCTATCAATTGAATAACCAAAATAGTTCCAATTAAAACACCGGTATCTAAATGTAACTCCTCTTCTCCAAACAAACTAGCCACATACATCACAGTTTGCACGCCCATACTGGTAAAAAAGAAACCTAACAAATACTTTAACATGGTTGGTTGCTCTTTTACTTGTAACCACACCTTTTTCAGTTCTTCAAAACCTTTGTTTAAAATATTACCTTCGTAGGTTTTATTGCTATGCACTTCTGGCACATTTCTAAACATAATTTGAGCAAATCCTGCCCACCATAGTCCAACAGAAACAAACGATAAACGGGTAGCAATTCCAGCATAAATTCCTTTGGCCTCTTCAGTAGCTAGTTCGTTAGTTAAACTTGGATTGGCTGCCATTAGTTCAGCAGCTTTGCCTTGAATTGGAAAAAACATATCTGGCAACATAATGGTTAATAAATTTACTATTAACAATATTACACTACCAATATATCCCATTGAAAAACCTTTGGCACTTACTTTATCAAGCATGTCTTCACTTGCTATTTCGGGTAAAAAGGCATTATAGAAAACTATACTTCCTGCAAAACCAACCAAACTTAACATAAACAAAACCACGCCCATTCCTATGGTATTGGCAGTAAAAAAATACATACCAATGCAGCTAGCCGAACCCATGTAGCAAAATACTTTTAAAAAGAATTTTTTATTCTGTTTAAAATCGGCAATACCAGAAAGTAAGGGACTTAAAAAAGCCACAATTAAAAAACCTGCTGAAACCACAAAAGAGTAAAGCTCAGCACCAATTACCTTCATGCCTAAAAAATTTAAATAATAAATGGATTTACCTTCAATTACCTGAACCAAACCTTGCGCCTCAGATGCTACCTTGCACATTTTATTAAAATAAATAGGGAATATAGCCGTGGCTATGGTTAACGAAAAAACCGAATTGGCCCAATCATACATTGCCCATGAGTTAATAATTTTCTTGTCGTTTAGTACCACTTTTTCCATTTTTTATTAGTTGTAGTGGCTGCAATATATTTTTTTAATACAAATAATTCTAACCTATTTTATTTTCAATTATTTAATTTCATAAAAAACCTTTTACTTTACTGAAAGTTATAATTATCAAATTACCTAATAACATTTTGAATAATCAACATAAAAAAGCCATTGTAATTGGAGCAGGTATAGCAGGTTTATCAGCCGCAAGCTATTTGGCAAAGGCAGGTTTTAAAGTTACCATTTTAGAAAAAAACGATAGCATTGGAGGTAGAGCTCGACAGTTTAAAGCAAATGGTTTTACCTTTGATATGGGCCCAAGTTGGTATTGGATGCCCGATGTGTTTGAAAAATTTTATAACGATTTTGGAAAAACTACTGGCGATTTTTATGAACTTATTCGCTTGGACCCAAGTTACAAAGTGGTTTGGAAAAACGGTGAAGGAATTGACATTCCTGCCGATATGCCGGGAATTGAAGCTCTTTTTGAACGTTTTGAACCAGGAAGCAGCAAAAAGCTACAGCAATTTTTAAAAGAAGCTGCTTATAAATACGATGTAGGCATCAACGATTTGGTATATAAACCAAGTTTAAGTTTATTTGAGTTTGCTGATTTTAGGTTATTGAACGGATTGCTAAAAATGGATGTGCTTACTAGCATGAAAAAGCATATCAGAAATTTTGTTACTCATCCTTTTCTTATTGAACTGTTAGAGTTTCCAATTCTTTTTTTAGGTGCTTTGGCAAGTAATACACCTGCACTTTATAGTTTAATGAATTATGCTGATATGAGCCTTGGTACTTGGTATCCTAAAGGTGGTATGTTTAAGTTTGTAGAAGCCTTTGAGCAAATTGCATTAAGCCAAGGTGTTGCTATAAAAACCAATAGTAATGTTTTAAAAATTAACAGTACAAACGGAAAAGCTACTTCGGTTGAAACAGAAAACGAAACCTATGAAGCCGATGTAATTATTGCCGCAGGCGATTATAACCACATAGAACAACAAGTTTTAAACCCAAAAGATAGACAATATACACCCAAATATTGGGACGATAGAAAATTGGCGCCTAGCTGTGTACTTTTTTATATAGGTTTAAATAAACCAATTGACGGATTATTGCATCACAATTTATTTTTTGATACCGATTTTAACCAACATGCTGATGAAATTTATACCAATATTAAATGGCCCGAAAATCCTTTGTTTTATGCATCGGTAACCTCAAAAACTGACGATACTGCTGCACCTGCTGGCCACGAAAACTTGTTTTTATTAGTTCCCATATCTACCGAGTTAACTGACGATTCAGAAGAAAAACGCGAAATTTATTTTGACATGATGATGGATAGATTGGAAAAATATACGGGCCAAAAAATAAAAGAACATGTAATTTACAAACGTAGTTTTGGTATAAACGATTTTAAAAGCGACTACCATTCATTTAAAGGTAATGCTTACGGATTGGCCAATACTTTAACTCAAACTGCCATTTTAAAACCAAGAATTAAAAGTTCGAAATTAAGTAATTTGTACTATGCAGGGCAATTAACAGTGCCTGGTCCTGGTGTTCCACCAAGTATAATTAGTGGTAAGGTGGCTGCTAATTTGGTGATAACTGAAAATAAGTTTTAATATTTAAAAACAATTTAAGCACATTTTTTTTGATACTTATAATGCTAACTACCTTTAACAAAAAATGAAAATTCTATTTGATAATATTTCGCGTAAAAGTAGCGAAATGGTTACTAAGACATATAGTACCTCATTTTCTATGGGAATTAAGTTTTTGGCCAAACGTTTTCACGATCCCATTTACGGTGTTTATGGGTTTGTAAGGCTTGCAGATGAAATAGTAGATTCTTTTCATGATTATGATAAACGCCAGTTATTGGCAGATTTTAAAGCAGATACTTACAAGGCAATTGAGCAAAAAATTAGCTTAAATCCTATTCTAAATTCTTTTCAAGAGGTGGTAAATAAATACGAAATTGACCCCTGGACCATCGAAACTTTTTTAAAAAGTATGGAAATGGATTTAGATAAAAACACTTACGATCAAAATGGATATGAAGAGTACATTTTAGGTTCGGCTGAGGTAGTTGGGTTAATGTGTTTAAGCGTATTTATTGAGGGAAACAAAGAAAAGTACGAGGAATTAAAACCTTATGCCATGAAATTGGGCTCTGCTTTTCAAAAAATAAACTTTTTACGCGATTTTAAAGCAGATGCTGATGCTTTGGGTAGGTTGTATTTTCCGCAATTACGCACCCAAGAGTTTAACCAAATTACCAAAGAAGAAATTGAATCCGACATTTTAAAAGATTTTAAAATGGGTTTTGAAGGAATCAAAAAATTACCAAAAGATGCACGTTTTGGAGTGTATGTGGCCTATATTTATTACTCGCAATTATTAGCCAAAATTATGGATATGCCTGCAAGTGTAATTATGGAAGAAAGGGTACGTATTTCAGATAAACGCAAATACGCTTTGTTTTTTGGCTCATACTTTCGTCATAGTTTTAACTTGCTATAATTAGTAAGTTTTGACTTCGTGTTTTTTCCTTTCAAAATTATCTTGCATAAAAAAACATGCTAAAAAAAGGTTTCCAATTAATCATTTTTCAATTAATGGTGTTACAATTAACTGCCAATATCGATTTAAGAAATCAATTTGATAAAGCCATTTACAGCAAAAGTATTGCTGAAAGTTTGAAAAAAACCCTAGAACAAAAAACCAACTTAACTCCTATGGAACTTGGTTATTTAGGAGCTACTAAAATGCTTTTAGCCAAACATTATTACAACCCATTTAACAAGCTTCAAATTTTTAACGAAGGAAAAACCGACCTTGAAAATGCCATCAAAAAGGATAAAAACAATGCTGAATTGGTATTTTTACGATACAGTTGCGCTAAAAATTCACCTCACTTTTTAAATTATTATCAAAACATTGAAAGCGATAAACAATTTTTAGAAATCGCGATTATATCAATGACAGACAACAATTTAAAGAACAGAATTATATTGTTCTTGAAAAAATAAAATGAGGCTTTTTCATTGTTTTACCCACTTATAAAATACTGATAAAAAAAAGTGGGTTTCATTTATACAAAAACATTATTGTTGCACGCAAAAATTTTATATCCACTCTAAAAAATAAAATGTCGACACAAACCATGTATCAAACCATTTTAACCGAAGTAAAAAACAATATTTTTTACATAACCATTAATCGCGAAGCAAAATTAAATGCTTTAAGTATTCAAACCCTTACCGATATTAAAAATGCAGTATTGAGTATTTACGATAACGCTGAAATAAGAGGTGTAATTCTTACAGGAAGCGGAAAAAAAGCTTTTGCTGCTGGTGCTGATATTGCTGAATTTGCTGAATTTAATGTAGAACAAGGAACTAAAATGAGTGCAGAAGGTCATGCTGTTTTGCGTGCTATTGAAAACAGCCCAAAACCGGTTATAGCTGCTATTAATGGTTTTGCTTTAGGTGGAGGAAATGAATTAGCCATGAGCTGCCATATTAGAATTGCAGCAGAAAATGCTCGTTTTGGACAGCCTGAAGTTAACTTAGGTATTACGCCAGGTTATGCAGGAACACAGCGTATGGCGCAATTGATTGGCCGTGGCAGAGCTTTAGAGTATTTAATGACTGCCGATATGATTGATGCACAAACTGCATTGAATTTAGGTTTGGTTAACCACGTAGTACCAGCAGATAATTTAATAGCAAAATGCGAAGAAATTTTAGAGAAAATTAAAACCAAATCGCCATTGGCCATTGCAAGTGTTATTCGTTGTGTAAATGCTTATTACGAAAAACGTGCAGATGGAAACGAAGTAGAAGTAAATGAATTTGGAAACTTTTTTGGTAGCGAAGATTTTATAGAAGGTACCAAAGCCTTTATGGAACGCAGGCCTGCTAATTTTAAAGGAAACTAATTATAAACTAAAAAGCTGCTTTTTATGCAGCTTTTTTTATGTTTGGCGCTTAGTAAAGTTGTCCACGATTGTTTGCCGAGGGTTATCAGCACTCACTAATCGTAAACATCTTTTCAATCCGTCTGACGCCTTGGCAACGCATTGGCTTTTTAAGCGTCTGACGGAAGTTAGGTTTATTCTTTTATAAATTTACTTGTTAGTTTAGCATCTAATTCATCTATTATTTGTACCATATACATACCTTGTGCTAAATCGTCAATGGCTAAAGAAACATTTTTTAAATGTTCATTTTCATAGTTTAGTTCTTTTACCAACTGACCTGCTACATTATAAATCAATACTGTTTTTATATTACTATTACTTGTAATGTTTATTTGGGAGGTGGCTGGGTTGGGAAAAATGTTTATTTTATTTTGTTCAAAATCTTTTGTGCTAGTAGTTAATTTGTTTAAATCAAGTTCTAATAAAAAAGTTTTGCTAGCCCATTTAGGAAGATAAAAAGTGCCCAAAATATAACAAGTATTATTGCTTATTTTTATGGATGTTGGATAAATCTTTGAATTATTGAGGGCAATTTCAGTTTCTTTTAAAACATTTAAGCTGGTGTCTAATATTTTTAAGTATATTTTGTTAGCTGCTATTACTGAATTATAAAAATTTTCATAATAATACATAAAATAGATCTTGTTATCCAGAAAATACAGTGAATTGTTAAAGCCGCAGAAGTAGTTTATTTCATCATCTATAATTATTTTAAAACTTTTATCGTAAAAACTTTTTCTGGTAATTACGTTATTGTCTAAGTCCATTTTTGTTAAACTCATTCTATTCCTTATTTTTATACCCCATATTGTATCTGCATTGCCTGATACAAAAATATTCGAGTTTAATTTGATTGCTTTTATGTAATCTATAGGTGTGGTATTGAAATTAAAAGTATCAAAGTATCCAAACTTATTATCAATATTTTTTACTTCTAGTTGTTTATTAAAAGTAATTATTTTAGTACCCAATTCACCTACTGTATAAAACTTAAACAAGGAATCGTTAATGGCAATCGGGCTATATGCTTTTGACCAAAGTTGGTCGTACAATTCATTGATTTTGATGGTTTTATTTTGAATATTAATGTTAAAAAGTACCGGGTATGTATTTTGGTTAAATCCTAAAATAAAGGGACTTAGTTTGGTTGTATCTGCATTAAATACTCCTATAAGTTCATTCCCCACTAAACTGCATTTTAACAACTCGTATTTCTCATCTACCCTATAAAAATTGTTGTTTTGATTAAATGTAAAAAAACTACTTTCAATGGATGTTAAACTACTTTTATTAATTTTTACCAAACAAATGCCTTTATCTAAACTATGGACTACATCATATGCATATATTATAAATAGTTCATTTTGGTATATGAAAATTTGGTGAGGAGCGAATATTGTATCTTTTAAATCTACAGTGCCAATGTTTAATATTTTGCCTTTATATGAGCTGCAAATAATAATAGAACGTTTGGTTGGAAACTGTTCTGTGGCTAATTTATAAGTGTAAGCACTGATAGTATAAACAGTATCGTTATTGATTATAAAGTCAGTAGCATAAGTTGAATCTTTAAAATTTTCATAGGTATTTTGCCCAAACATTAGGCTTGAAAATACCAGAAAAACACAGACTAAAAGAAGTTTTTTCATGATTGGTTTTGTTTATGAACCTATGGAATTTTATTCCATAGGTTCTTTTCTTTTACATATTTGATGAGTCTAAAGTTATCTGAATTTTACCGTATCTCAAACGATATGTATGATAATATGGGAGAGTTGGATTAGGTCTTGCAATACTTTGACTTAAATCTATAAACGTTTGTCCAGATGGCCTATATTTTGTAATTATTGAAGGAATTCTGTTTAAATACCAATTGGCTTCGCTTTCAACAAGGCAAGGTCCATTTGGACTGCTTAAAGTTGTTTGATAAGCCCAGATATCAGATGCAAAATTTCTCGTTGATGATGTAAAAGGATTGGCTGAATTTAATACGTTTCCAGGGCCTACTATAGGACTTGGATAAATATTTATTAAATAAAGTCTTTTTCCAAAAGGTGCTCGTAACTGAGCAATATTCATATTATAATTTCCAAGTCTGACAATTTCTTTGTAAAACCCATCTCCAGCAGTTCCAATACAAAAACCTGTGCTCCAATCCCAATATCTATCGCCAGTAATTGCTCTTGTTCCTGCTTCAAAATTAATAGAAGTACCTTTTCCTAAAATTACATCTACTTCGAATGCTGCAGTTCCACCGCTAGGGTTACCTTTAACTTCAATATTTACAGCTTTTAAGGTTTTAGAGCTTGATGTAATACTATCATACTCAGACTTTACAAAATCTACTATATCATCATAAACAGTTTTAACATCTGAAATTAATACATTGTTACTTGTGATAGGAATACTAAAATGTGTAACATCTGTTTTTGTGATAACATCCTCAAGCTGATTTTCAAAGTTTGCGTATTCATAATTAATTGCAGCTTCCATGTAGAATACGGTAGAATCAAGTGATGTTGTATCAAAATTACCAGAGCCCCCTCCATTCATATCGTCAATGTACATTTTAATTCTTGACTCGTAAGTTGTATCGGGATTTTCATCAGCAAAATATGCGGTAGATACAATGTTTGATGTTTCAGTGTTTTTGGTTTCCTTTTTACATGAAAATATTGCTAAAGTAGCAATACAAATTATTATTATTTTTTCATTTTGTTTGTTGTTGTTTGATTGTTTTTTATTTTTTTTTCAGTAAATAAATGAGGTAAAAATTTTAGGGTATTGGGTAAAAACCGCTTCTCATTTATTGGCTATTTATCCATAGTTAACGCCTGTAACCATCAAATGTCAACCAAACGCGATTAACTTTTGCATACGTTTATTTTTTAGCTACTTTCGCAGCTAGATAGGGTGAAGTTTTATTAGCATATGGTTTACTTTTTATCTTCCCGATTTATCGGGATAAAGCTTGTGGGTGTTGGCGCACCTGCAAGTTTTTTTGTTTAACAAACATTATAATAAAAATTTGATTTTTTACCATTCTTTTTCATTTAGGATTAATGGGGGGGTAATTGTTTAATAATCAACACAATTATTTTTACTAAGAAACAATAATTTAATGTAAACACAGCCGCTTAAATATTAAAAAACAACATTGGTATAAAAAATAAACCAAAACAGAACATATTAACATTAAAATTAATTACAAAATTAAACTATGAAACAAATAGCAATTATAATGGGCAGCGATAGCGACTTAGAAGTTATGAAAGAAGCTGCCAATGTATTAGATGAATTTAAAATTGAATACGAAATTACAGTAGTTTCGGCACACAGAACTCCTGAACGTATGTATAACTTTGCTAAAGAAGCAAAAGGTAGAGGCATTAAAGTAATTATTGCAGGTGCAGGTGGTGCAGCACACTTGCCAGGCATGGTAGCCAGTATTACTACTTTGCCTGTTATTGGCGTGCCAGTTAAGTTAAAAACCATGGACGGGTTAGATTCATTGCTTTCCATAGTTCAGATGCCTGCTGGTGTTCCTGTGGCAACTGTTGCTATTAACAATGCTAAAAATGCTGGTATCTTAGCTGCACAAATTTTAGGCACACATAATGAAGAAATTGCCGAAAGCATTCAGGTTTTTAAAGATAAAATGAAAGCTGAAGTTGAAAAGAAAGCTGAAATAGTTGAAAAAGGTCGCAAAATAATTGGCTATTAATAATTTATAAACAAACAAAAAAGGCTATCTTACAAGAACAACCTTTTGAGTTTGGTTACACGAATTGATTCTGATTTGTCGAAAGAAATATTTTACATCGTGAGCATTAATTTCTCTTTTAATCGGAGTGATTGGACTATGTTACCATTTTAGTTATTAAACAACAAACTATTTTTCAAAAAATGCAAAACCATATAGAAATATAGCTTTAGTACTGAGAACTATATTATATTTTAATCATTCCATTAACGATGTGTGTTGGCCCGACAATCCCGATTTATCGGGAGCGGGCCAGCCTAGGCCATGCGGGCTGAAGCATATTTTTGTCTTGTCCCGCTTTGCGGGATTGTTTCTTTTTCAGCAATGGAAAAAGAAAGCAGAAAGATATTTTGAAGGATAAACTATTTAATTATGTTTGTTTTACTAAAAACTTCTATTGTTTTTAACCCATTCTTTGATGTAATCTGCTATGTCTTGTGTGTTGGTTCCGGGAGTAAAAAGTTTACCAACCCCAATTTTTGTTAGTTCTTCAATATCTTCATTAGGTATTATTCCTCCACCTGTTAGCAATACATCATTCATTCCTTCTTGTTTCATTAAATGTAGCAATTTTGGAAAAACAGTATTGTGAGCTCCCGAAAGAATACTCACTCCAATGGCATCTACATCTTCTTGCAAAGCAGCTTGTACTACCATTTCGGGTGTTTGGCGTAAGCCTGTATATATTACTTCCATTCCAGCATCGCGTAAGGCTGTTGCTATTACTTTTGCACCTCTATCGTGGCCATCTAAACCTACCTTTGCTACTAAAACTCTAACCGGACGTTGCATTATTTCTTTAATTTTTTAGGGGTAATTTTATTAAACTTTATTAGCATTTGTGGTTTTTCATTTTCCATAAATGCTAAAAACTGATTGTCATCCATTTCATAGTAATTAATGGTGTCACTGTTATGGGTGTAAAATGCTTCTCTTTCTTTTATTGGCAATGAATTAATGGTAGATCTACCCGTTTTATACACTGCTATAAAATTTAAATATTTTGCCAAGTTATCGGATTTTACATTTTCAGCACCCATATAAGGCATGTAATGCAAACCATTTTTTTGCAATTTAAAATAGCCTATTGTCCAATAGCCTTGGTTATCGGCTTTTAAAGAACTTAATACATAATAACTGCCCAACTTAGAAAGCACTAAACTATCGCTTAAAGTATTTTCAAAATTACCATCTTTATCTATTTCGTGAATGCTGTTTTTATCAATGGTTAACAACAAAATGCTGTCTTTTTTTGAACCAGTGAGTAAACCCGCAAAAAAACTAATATTCAGTTTATAATCGCCTTGCATTTCGGTTGGAAAAGTGCTTAAACGTTGGCCCGGCCACCTGTCAAAATAATTATTGCTTCCGCAAGAAGCAAGTAAAATAAACAAGGCTACAAAAGGAATAATTATTTTTTTCATAATGGTATTATTTAATGCGATTCAAGGCGTTTTCTAACCTTGTAATAGTTGATTCTTTTCCAAATAAAGCAGCCATTTCAAAAATAGGTGGGCCACCTGCTACTCCACTTAAACAAACCCTAAACATTTGTAAAAAATCTTTATTGGCCACTTCATTTCTTTCAAGCGCTTGATTATAAGCAGCTTCAATATTGGCATGATCAAAGCTTGAAACATTGCGAAGCAATTCAATTAAATCATTTATAACTAAAGGAGATTTTTCGTTCCAACGTTTTTTAATTACTGTTTCGTCATAAACAGATGGCTCCACAAAAAAGTAATTGCTATAGTCCCAAAGTTCTTTTATAAAGCTAATTTTTTCTTTAACCAAAGCACAAACTTGTTCTAAGTAATCGGCTTCGGCTTGTATATTGTTATCAGCCAGTTGTTTTGCCAATTCTAAAGCCAAAACTGAATTATCAACCTTACGAATGTATTGTTGGTTATACCATTTTGCTTTGTTTTGATCAAATTTGGCACCATGCTTACTTACTCTATCTAAAGTAAAAGCTTCGGCTAACTCTTCTTTGGTAAATAATTCTTGGTGTGTGCCCGGGTTCCAACCTAAAAATGCCAATAGATTTACCACTGCCTCAGGCAAATAACCACTTTGTTTGTAACCGCTTGAAATTTCGCCACTATTTGGGTCTTTCCACTCTATTGGAAAAACAGGAAAACCTAATTTATCGCCATCGCGTTTGCTTAATTTTCCGTTGCCATCAGGTTTTAACAATAATGGTAAATGAGCAAATTTTGGCATTACAGCCTCCCAACCTAAATAACGGTATAAAAGTACGTGTAATGGCGCAGATGGCAACCATTCTTCACCACGAATAACATGGGTAATTTGCATGCTGTAATCATCTACAATATTGGCCATATGGTAAGTTGGCATACCATCCGACTTAAACAAAACTTTATCATCCATAGTTGAGGTATTTACTGTAACCCAACCTCTAATTTCATCGTGAAACTTAACTTCCTCTTTGCGAGGTAATTTTATCCTAACCACATAAGCATCGCCATTTTCCAAACGTCTTTTAGTTTCATCTTCTGGCAATGTTAAGCTGTTAATCATAGTAGTACGCGTAATGGCATCGTACTTCGAATCAACGTTTGAAGCTTTTAATCGATCGCGCATGGCATCCAACTCTTCTGCTGTATCAAAAGCATAATAAGCATAACCATCATTAATTAATTGGTCAACGTAATTTTTATACATTGGTTTTCTATCGCTTTGGCGGTATGGTGCAAATGGACCCTCACCAAAACCAATACCTTCGTTAGGCTCAATACCAACCCATTTTAAACTTTCAATAATGTAATCTTCTGCACCCGGCACAAATCTGCCTTGGTCGGTATCTTCAATACGAAG
>JBGSBN010000053.1:0-18098 GCA_041730515.1 Methylacidiphilales bacterium
TAAATTGCACCCACTAAATGAAACCAACTGATATAGTAATTATAGGCGCAGGACCAGCAGGTTGCAGCACATCGCTTTTTTTAGCCAAAAATAAAATCCCACACACCATAATAGATAAGGCTTTATTTCCACGCGATAAAATTTGTGGAGATGCTTTGAGCGGAAAAGTGGTGTATGTAATGAAACAGTTGAATGAGCAAATGATTTATGATTACAACCAAAACAGCAATCAATTTTTGCCAAGTTGGGGTGTAAAATTTGTGGCTCCTAATGGTAAATCAATTGATATTCCTTTTAAAAACGATATTAGCAAAGAAACGCATGCGCCTGGTTTTATAAGTAAACGCATGGATTTTGATGCTACTTTATTTAACAGATTGGACAGAAATTATGCCCAAGTATTTGATGGAACTGAACTTTTAAATGTAGAAAAAACTAATAATGGCAGCAATCTTCAACTTAAAAACCATACAGAAGAATTTGAAATTAAAGATGTAAAAATGCTAATTGGCGCAGAAGGCGATCGCTCCTTGGTAGCTAAAAAACTATCGAATATAAAAAAGGAAAACGACCATTATTGTGCAGGAATAAGGGCTTATTACGAAGGTGTTACCGAATTACATGCTCAAAATTTTATAGAACTACATTTTTTAGAAGAACTGTTGCCAGGTTATTTCTGGATTTTTCCGTTGCCTAACGGACAGGCCAATGTGGGTGCAGGCATGTTAAGTTCATCGGTAAGTGCAAAAAAAGTAAATTTAAAAGCAGATATGTTGCGGGCAATTGCCAATAATCCTAAAATAAAACACCGATTTGCCAATGCTAATTTGGTAGGTAAAATTCAAGGTTGGGGATTGCCATTAGGCAGCAAAAAACGTGTAATCAGTGGCGATAATTTTTTACTTACTGGCGATGCAGCTAGTTTAATTGATCCATTTACAGGCGAGGGCATAGGAAATGCCATGTATAGTGGCATGTTAGCAGCTGCGCATATTCAAAATTGTATCACACAAAATAACTTTAGCGCAAGCTTTAATAAACAGTATGATACAGCCTTTTACGATAGACAATGGGATGAATTAAAACTAAGCCATACCATGCAAAAGTTATGTAAATACCCTTGGCTGTTTAATTTTGTGGTAAACAAAGCCAATAAAAATAAGGCTTTACGCGAAACCATCAGTTGTATGTTTGAAGACTTAGATTTACGAGCTAAATTACGTAATCCATTGTTTTACGCCAAACTGCTCATTAATGATTAATCATAAAATTACTAATGTTAGATAATATAAAGAACTTTTGTGGACGATTTATTTTAAGGAATTTAATTAAAGTAAAAAAAGTAAAGAATCAATTTACAACCTTAGAAAAGGCGAAAGAAATTGGAATAATTTACGATGCAAACGACTCGAAAAACGAAAGTAAAATTCAACAATTTGCAGCAGAATTAAGAAATAATGGTAAAAAAGTACTTTTAATGGGTTTTGTAAACGAAAAAGAATTGTCAGCCAAACAAAATCCTCAAATAAATAGCGAATATTTTTGGAAGGAAAAACTAACCTTTTTTAATTTACCTGATTCCGATAAAATTGGGCAATTTCCAAATATTCAATTCGACTTGCTTTTTAATATTTATTTTGAAGAAAATATTTCTATGCAAGGCTTATCGGTGGTAAGTAAAGCCAAATATAAACTTGGTGCCCAAATGAACCTTGCTACTCAAATATTTGACATGACTATAGACACAGGAGAAAATAAGGATATGTATTATTTAGCCAAGCAAATGGAATTTTATTTGAATGCTATTTAATCTGAACAAATCCACTAAAATTCACTGTATCGATTTAAAAAATATATTTGCATTACCTATGAAAAAGAACAGCATAGTCTTAATTGTAGTTTTATTTTTGGCTCAAAACACACTTTTTGCTCAAAAGAAAGACGATTTATACAGCAATAGAATATTTAACTTTCAGTTTATTTATAATGGACAAACTGCAAGTGGGGATTGGTCAAAAATGTATGGAACCAGCTCAGGATTAGGATTTGGAGTAAACTATAAAAGTAAGACCAATTGGCTTTTTAGCGCTGAGGGTAGCTTTATGCTTTCGAGCGATTTAAAACCAGGAGGTGCCAATTTATATTATTTAACCAATAGCAATGGCCAAACCTTTAACGACAATAACGGAACACCGGCCACAGTTGATTTAACCATGCGTGGTTTTAATACCTTTGCCAAAATTGGTAAAATATTTCCCATAGCACGATTTAATAAAAACCATGGTTTTATTGTTCAGGCAGGTGCAGGCTACTTAATGCATTATTTATATTTTAATATTCCGCAAAGTTCAGTAGCCCAACTAAACGAAACGAACCAACGTGGATATGATAGATTGCATGCAGGTATGGCAACTAATCAGTTTATTGGCTATTATTTTCAATCGGAAAATAGGTTAATCAACTTTTATATTGGAGTAGATTTTATACAAGCCTATACCAAAAATTTAAGAGAATTTAACTACGACACACAACAGTACGACACTGGTAATAAGCAAGATAATATTACTGCTTTTCGTTTTGCTTGGATGATTCCAATTTACCTAAGTAACAAAAACGAAGAATTTAATTTTGAATCAAAATAATAAACCATGTGGTATATTTTAGGTTATTGGCTTTATGCTATTGGTGTAAGTAGTTATTTTACTTTGTTAAAAATAGTTGCTTTATTCAATAAAAGAGCGCAATTATTTGTAAACGGCCGCAAAAATTTAATAGCCCATATAACCAAAACCCTACAACACGATTATAGAAAAAGTATTTGGTTTCATGTGGCATCGCTTGGCGAATTTGAACAAGCAAGACCCGTAATTGAGCAATTAAAACCACTTTACCCAAACCATAAATTTATTATTACCATTTTTTCTCCTTCAGGTTACGAACCTCGAAAAAACGATGCCATAGCCGATTACATTTTTTATTTACCCCAAGATTCGAAAAAAAATGCAGCGCAATTATTCCAATTATTTAATCCAAGTATGGCATTTTGGGTAAAATACGATTTTTGGTTTCACTACTTAAATATTTTAAAAAATAACAAGATACCAATATTTTTAATAGCGGCAAGTTTTAATAGTAAGCAGGTGTATTTTAAAAAATACGCCCTATTTTACCAAAAACTACTAGGCATATTCGATTTTATTTTTACTCAAAATGAAACCAGTACAAAGTTGCTAAATTCAATTCAAATTAATCAAGTTGAAACAACTGGAGATACCAGATTTGACAGGGTTTATAATGCTTTACAAAAAACTGAAAACCTACCTCTTATTGAGCAATTTAAAAGCAATAATTTACTCCTAGTAATAGGTAGCAGTTACCAATTGGAAGAAGAAATGTTGGCTAATTTTTTAAAAAGCGCCCCTACTCTATCGTATAAATTAATAATTGCCCCGCATTTTATTAACGAAGAGCGATTGATTGAAATAGAAAAAACATTTCCTGAAAAAACAATTCGATACAGCCAAGCCAATGCAACCAATATTGCTAATTACCAATCACTTGTAATTGATAATATAGGCATGTTGAGCAAAATATATAAATATGCCGATATTTCGTTTGTTGGAGGTGGATTTAAAGAAAAAGGATTACACAATATTTTAGAAGCCGCTACCTTCGGAAATGCCATTATTTTTGGAAATGAAATAGACTATTTTCCTGAAGCAATTTCCTTTAGAGAAAATGAAGCAGCAATTTCTGTTCAAAACCAGCAAGAATTTAACCAAGCATTTAAACTATTAACCGAAAATATTGAATTTAGAAAAAACATTGGCACAAAAGCACAGCTACTGATTTTAGAAAACGTGGGTGCCACCAAAAAAATAATTCAATATATTTCAAAAGCTTACTTACATTTGAACTAAAAAAATACAATTATGAAAAAAATCGCTTTACTTATTATGCTTTCAATTGCTGCAATTGCCACTTATGCGCAATGCACACCAAATCCTGATTGGAACACCAATGGAATTAGCCCAAACCGTTTACCTGACGGAAGTGTAGGATCAATTTATTCAACCGTTATTTCGTTTAAAACACCTAAAGATACTTCACTAGTTTATTCGGGTCAAACTTATAACGCCACCATTGATTCAGCAAGAGCAGAAACCCTTAAAAATGTACCTAAAGGGTTTACATGGGCATGTAATGTTTCAAACTGCACTTGGAAAGGTGGAGATAAAGGCTGCGCATTGCTTTCAGGTAAAGCGGATTCAACAAATTTAAACCGCTACGAAATCAAAGTTTATGTGCGCTCATGGATTACCATTCAAGGCTTAGGTTTTCAGTTAGATCGTTTGGATTCAAGCACCATTGATTTTTACATTAATGGCGGTAAAAATAGTGTTCAAAATATTGCTCCTACACCTAAATTTACCTTTTACCCAAATCCGGTGAAGAATATTTTACAAATTGAAACACAAAATTTAGTTGAAAAAACAACCAGTGTTACTATTACGGATTTAACAGGAAAGGTACTATTAACTAAAACTTTACAAGTAAGTAATGGCACTATAGATGTAGCCGATTTACCAAAAGGACTACATTTAATTAACTTTAAAAACAGTAATTATTCGCATACTCAAAAACTTATAATAGAGTAATATAAAGCAGTTTTAAAATATACAACAAACCATTAATTTGCGCTTTTATAATTATTTTAAAAATAATAGCAAACAAATTTTAAAAAGTATCGTTTGTTAATTCAATATGGAGATAAAAGCCGGACAATATTTAGAACCCATTAAATTTCCAGCAGATTTACGTAAAGTAGATGAGGCTGATTTAGTTAATGTTTGTGCAGATTTACGTCAGTATATTATTGATACTGTTTCAGTTTATGGAGGGCATTTTGGTGCTAGCTTAGGTGTAGTAGAACTTTCTGTTGCTTTGCATTACGCTTTTAATACACCATACGACCAATTGGTTTGGGATGTAGGTCACCAAGCTTATGGACATAAAATATTAACTGGTAGAAGAGATAATTTTTATACCAATAGGGTTTATAAAGGTATTTCTGGTTTTCCAAAACGAGCCGAAAGTGAATATGATACATTTGGTGTAGGTCATTCATCTACCTCTATTTCTGCTGCTTTGGGCATGGCTGTAGCTTCGCGCTTAAAAGGTGAATTAGACAGACAACACATAGCAATTATTGGCGATGGTGCTATGACTGCGGGTTTAGCTTTTGAAGGATTAAACCATGCAGGTGTTGAAAACAGCAATATCATTGTAATTTTAAATGATAATTGCATGAGCATTGACCCAAATGTGGGTGCTTTAAAAGAGTATTTAACCGATATTACTACAAGTCCAACTTACAATAAATTTAAAGATGATGTTTGGAAAGCTTTAAATAAATTAGATAAAGTTGGTAAATTTTCGAGCGATGTAATTTCAAAAATTCACGATACTTTAAAATCGGGTTTATTGCGCCAAAGCAATATGTTTGAATCGTTAAGATTCAGGTATTTTGGCCCAGTAGATGGACACGATGTAAACCATTTGGTTAAAGTTTTGGAAGATTTAAAAAAGATTCCAGGACCAAAAATATTGCATTGTGTTACAGTTAAAGGGAAAGGTTATGCCTTAGCCGAAAAAGACCAAACAAAATGGCATGCCCCAGGTTTGTTTGATAAAGTTACTGGCGAAATTTATAAAACAGTTTCAGAAAAACCACAGCCACCAAAATACCAAGATGTATTTGGTAATACTTTGGTAGAATTGGCCGAAGAAAATAAAAAAATAGTTGGCATAACACCTGCTATGCCTTCGGGTTCATCGTTAAATATTATGATGAAAGCCATGCCTGACAGAGCTTTTGATGTGGGAATTGCAGAGCAACATGCGGTTACATTTTCGGCTGGCTTGGCAACGCAAGGTTTGGTTCCTTTTTGCAATATTTATTCATCGTTTATGCAACGTGCATACGACCAAGTGGTACACGATGTAGCATTACAAAATTTACATGTGGTATTTTGTATGGACAGAGCTGGTTTAGCTGGCGCTGATGGACAAACTCACCATGGAATGATAGATGTTCCTTACATGCGTTGTATTCCAAATATGGTGGTTTCTGCGCCAATGAACGAAGAAGAATTACGTAACTTAATGTACACTGCTTCGTTAGATAAAAATGCAGGACCATTCTCTATTCGTTACCCTCGCGGAAATGGAACCACACCTAATTGGAAAACTCCTTTTCAGGAATTA
The DNA here is from genome assembly GCA_041730515.1 of Methylacidiphilales bacterium. GTDB lineage: Bacteria > Bacteroidota > Bacteroidia > UKL13-3 > UKL13-3 > JAAFJM01. The sequence goes on from JBGSBN010000053.1 coordinate 6,268, forward strand.
ACAATTGGAAAAGGCCGTAAGTTAAAAGATGGTGATGATGTTGCCATTGTATCATTTGGAACAGCTGGAAATTTAGCTACTGAAGCCATTGAAAAATTAACCGAAGAAGGCATAAAGGTGGCACATTACGATTTGCGTTTTGTTAAACCAATTGATACAGAAATGTTGCATGAGGTTTTTGGAAAATACAGTAAAGTTATCACTGTAGAAGACGGAACTATAGTAGGTGGAGCAGGTAGCGCTATTTTAGAATTTATGGCTGAAAATAATTACCACGCATCAGTTAAAATGCTAGGTATGCCTGATAAAATAACTGAACATGGCGAACAACCTGAACTTTATGCTGAATGTGGTTTTGATGCCAAAGCAATAAGAACTCAAGTAAAAAAATTATTAGTTGAAAGCTCGGTAAATGCCTAACCAATATTGATAACATAAAAAAACCTGCAATTTTTCAATTGCAGGTTTTTTTATGTTGTTAAATTTATTCGTCAAAACTTAAATTTTTAGGATTGCTTGAATAATTGCCAGTGGTAGGCACTGTTTTTTCAACTATTTCCATATTGTAATCATCAATCCAAACTTTACCCGTTCCATCAAGTAAAGTGCCAAAAGCAATTTTATTAGTACTTTCTGGAATATCTAAAATTACTTCATAAATTTTCCAATCTGTATTACCTTTAATTGGCCTATTTCCCATATTGTCAAATGCCAATAACTCTTTATTGAGCCCATCTCCCCTCATCCAAAGGCCACACCATTCTTCCACGTCTTGTGTTTTTATATAAGCACTTAACTTCAATCTTTTGCCTTTGTATTTTTCTGCACTTATCATTTGCATTAAAGTTCCAAACCCATCTATTTTCTTATCTTTTGATTGAATGGTAGCACAATTTTTACCATCTCTTCCTTCATTTGGAGCAATGCCCATATCATAACTTTTAGGTTTACTTCCTGCTGTAATCCAGCCTTCAGGAAGGGTAAACGAAAATAAAATAGCTACTAAACTTGCTAAACTTAATTTTATTATATTCTTTTTCATAATTATTTCATTTGATTAGTGGTGGGAACAGTTTCATCAACAATTTCGAATGTAATATCATCAAACCAAATTTTACCAGTGCCGGCTAACAAAGCCCCATAAGCTATGCTAACCGTTTCAGTAGGCACATCTAAAACAATTTCATACTTAGTCCAATCAATATTACCCTTAATTTTTCTATTACTCATATTATCAAAACCCAACATTTTATATTTATTATTTTCTCCTCTAGAATCAAGACGAAGCCAAAAACCTGCAAATTTTTTTACATCTTGAACTTTTAAATAACCAGACATTTTTAAACGTTTACCATGAAATTTACTTGCAGTAGCGGTTTGCATTAAAGTGGCAAAACCCCTAATTTTTTTCTCTTTCGATTGAATAGTAGCGCAATTTTTACCATCTTTCCCCTCAGCCAAAGCAGTGCCAATTTCGTATGATTTATACTTATTTCCTGCCACAAACCATCCATCGGGTATGGTAAACGAAAAAGTTGAAAACAATGCTATAGTGAGCACAATAATTCCTAAAGTTGTTTTTTTCATATATTTTATAATTTAGTTTTTCATTAAATCGTTTCAGGGCTACAAGAATTTGGTATTCCCGAAACAGATTCACAAAAGGTTTCGTCATAATTTAACCACTGAACAACCAATTTATTGTAATTGCTATTGCAAACCACTTTTATTGTGCGTTAATTGTTTCAATTGCCTTATTAAGTAATTCGTCTTGCCCCTTTTGAATTCCTTGAATTGTTGGTTTAAGTTCTATGTTAGGCACAATACCAATTCGCTGTGTTTCCTTTCCATCAGGATAATAAACTCCAATTCCACTAATCATTGTATAAATTCCACCCGGTAAATAAAATTCTGACACATTGCCATCTGCACCCGCTGTGGTAGAACCAATAACAGTTGTATTTGGATTAACGCGATATGCCATTGTATGAAACTCTGCGGAACTCTGCGAAGTTTCATTTATTAAAATAACAACTTTCCCTTTATAATACTTTTTGTTTTTCTTTCCTGCATCTAAAGAAACGGTAAAAGTAAATAGGCCTGGACTTTCAATGCTACCGTTTGTGAATTTAACAAATGGTGTTCTTTTAGGCATTAAATAATTACTTAAAGCATAAATGACAAAATCTGAAGGGTAATTTCTAATATCTATAATTAAGCCTTTTGTGTTTTTTATTTCTTTCCAAATTTTAGGCCAGTACTCTTTCTTAAGTGAACCATTATTGAGGTAGGCAATGTCATTATTTATCAATTTGAAGCAAGTGTCTTTAGCTTGGTATTTGTATTTACTGTATATATCAATTTCTTTTGAGGAGAATGTTTTTAATTTCTTGGTTGCTCTTTTGTCGAACCTAATAAATTCAATATTAATTATAGAGTCATTTGTTCTTAAAAGATATGAGGAAATATCTCTTAATTGGGTTGGGTAATTCGAAGCTGGAGCATATTTCAATCTCTCGTTGACTATTTGCTCAACTGGTCTATTATTCACAACTGAGATAACATCACCAATTTCTAACCCAGTTTCCTTCCCTAATTTTTCATCGTAAAAACCTGTTACAACTGGTTTGCCTTCAATAAATGTTAGTTCAACAGCAGCATAGCGAAGCCCGAAATAATTATTTAAAACGGGGTTTCTACCCCAAATATTTGCATGGGTGTCGTGCACCCGACCAATAAGCTCTAAAACAGTAAGTGTGTATGCTGTATCGTCTTTTGCAACAACAAACTTCGGAATGAATTCTTCTAGTACATTTTTCCAATCTTCTTCAATAAGATTTTTGTAAGGAAAATAGTATTGAATAATGTTCCAATATCTATATAAAGCCAAAATACGAAAACCAGCATCAGGGTATTTCATTGATGAATAGACTTTTTCGTTTTTAAAGTCAGGGTTACCAACTCCTGGCTGTAATGCTATATAGTAATGCTCTTTAGGTCTATTCGCATTCTTTACTTTTAATAGTAAGGTAGTGAGTGCATCAGAAAAATTGGAATTCTTTATCCAAACTATATCAGGTTCAATTTTTACTGCGGATGATTTAATCACAGTTTCTTTGCCATGTGAAAATTCACCGAAACTCTCTATCCATTTTATCAAAATACTATCCCTATTTTTCGCATTGTTTGAATTAATAATTGGGGGAAGAATTCTAAAGAGTTCATAATCCCAATTGTATTTTCCTTTGGCAATATTTGGATGGTAATATTTCAAAAAGCCCCAAATTAAACCAAGGTTCTTTAGGTTTTGTATTTGGTTTTTGTCAACCGAAATACTTGTAATTCCTGAGCCTTTGTCAAATTCTTTATCTTTTTCAGCAGGAAATAATTCTCTTTCGATCGGTTTTAGGTCTTCTAGGTCTTTCCCATCAATGGATACTTTAAAATCATCCACCCACATTTTACCTTTTCCAACTAATAATGCCCCAATAACAATTTGTTTAGTTTTTATTGGGTTCATCTCAAGAGTTATCTCATATTTTGTCCAGTCGGTTGTGCCTTTTACACCCTTTTTATTCATATTGTCAAAGGCAATATTGGGGTCAATCCTCATCCAAAGACCAGCGTATCCATCAGCAACGTTCTCCGTTTTAAGATAACCTGTAAGGGTTATTTTCTTTCCTTTGTAATTATTTGGAATTGTAAATGCCCAAGCCTTGAAATCTTGATTTCCTTGCTTAAACTCAATAGAAGCAGAATATTTACCGCTTTTTATGTTGGTTGAATCAAGAGCAAGTATATAATTTGAACTCCCGAAATTATTCCATCCAACGGGGATTCCATTCGCTATGTTTTCAAAGTCGAAATTTAATTTTGAAATTTGCTCTTTGGTTTGGCAATAGGTAGTTATCGCGATGAATAAGATTAAAAAGGTCAAGATTAATTTTTTCATTTTATGTATGTCTCTTAAAATGGCTTGTAACGGTTGATATTGTTGTACTCATTAATGTTATTTATCTCAGATATATTGTTGTAAACAGAATAATCTATATTAACTTCATTAATTGCTAGGTTATTATTTACATCAACTAGGTCTTGGTTATCATCCAATTTTTTAGCCTTTGAGCTATTCTGTTTGTAGATACTTTTTTGTTTTTTAGTAACTAATTTTCTAACCAAGGTTGGCTCTTGCTTTGGTTTTAAATCCTCTTTCTCCTTTAAGATGATGGCTTCAGAAACAACAGGTTTATGTGTAACTGGTTTTTTATATTTAATTAAATATAGGCCAGCCCCAAGAAGCAAAAAACTGAATACCACAATGGCGTTTTTGGTTACCTTTCTTTTGGGTTTATTTATACTTTTCGATAAAAAAGCATCTACCTCATCCACCTCAAAATCAATTGGTTGGTTTTGATGTGATGCTATTATGTTTTTTAAGTGTTTTTCGTTTTCCATAATTAAGCTACATTAGATTTAAATAAGTTGTTTTGAAGCTGAAAATCTTCTTTATCAATAATTTTTTTAAGCACCTTTTTGGCAGAAAAAATTCTGCTTTTAATGGCCGACAAACTACATTTTTCAATTTTGCTTATTTCATCATAACTAAAACCAGATAGTTCGAAAAGAAGTAATGCCCTGCGTTGTTCAAAGCTTAAATGCTGCAATAGGTTATTCAGTTCAAAACTATTTACCTGACTTTCTGAATGTTGCCAAGCTTTGTTATTATCTGCTTTTGTCCAATCAAAAACGGCCTTGATCTTTTTAATTCTATAATGTTTTTTACAAAGATTACTGGCAATGCTAAATAAATAGCTTAAGAAAAAGTCTTTATTTATAATTGCATCAAATTTCTCAAAAGAAATCAATACGGTTTCGTTTACAATATCTTTGGCTTCTTCTTTATCCCAAACTAAAGTTTGCACAAATCTATACAGCCGCTCATGAGCAGGTTTATACAAATCCATAAAGACTTGCTGCTTATTTTGCTTCGAACTATTGATTTGCATTTTATAATAACAGTAAGTTATTGAATTAGCCAAAAAGTTGTTTTTAAATAAAAAGTAATTACAAAAATCTAACTATCAGGTATTTATTTTCTACATAAACAAATAAGTCTATTGCAAAAAATAATCCTAATGAAAAAAAACATTAATAGCGTTGTTATTTATAAGTTTCTATAATAATTCTATCACCAGCTATTCCAAACCATTTGGTAAAATAAAAATTGATATGCTGGAAAACATATTTTACTGTATTTTCAATAAAAGAACCACGTAAAGGAATGGTACTTGGATGTTTTACCTCTTGGGTAATAATGGTTTTGGTAAAACCACATTCGGTAAACATGCGTGTGGCAGTTTTAGCATTAAACTCTGTTAAATGAAAAGGAGGAATACGCATTGTTTTTTGCGAGCCAATCAATTTATAAACCCAAAATCCTAATTTACTCGAAATAAGATTAAGTGTTCCCGGAAGTTGAATTAAGGCCACACCACCTGGTTTTAAAATTTTATAAGTTAACTTCATGGCTTCAGTAGGGTTGGTAAAATGTTCCAACACATCGCCCATCAAAACCACATCAAAATGATTTTCGGGTAATTCATTATTTAGCAATGAAAAATCGTATGGTTTATTGATAATATCTATTCCAAAATTTTTGCGCCCAAATTCAGCAGCATAGCTTGAAAGTTCTATTCCCTTTACTTGGTAGCCATCTTTTTTTAAGGCATATAAAAAATTGCCTGTTGCACAACCCACATCTAAAACATTTCCTGTTTGGCAATATTTTTTCATGTGTTGAACACCATCGGAATAATCGCCAGCAGAAAGCAAATCAACATAAGCCACTTCCATGTGATGGGTTTCTTTATCGTTACCTGTAAAATAATCAGCAGCATACATTTCCACTATTTCATCATCGGTAGGTCTTGGCCAAATAGATACCAACTCGCAACCATCACATTTAACACCCCATAAAAATCGTTCTTTAAAAGCATATCTAAAAGGTATGGTGTTTCCTTGTTTACACCCACATAAATTACATTCAAAGTTAACTTTCATTCAATTGTATTATTTTCCTGACAAAATAAACCAATTTAACCTAATACCCATTGGATTTATTAAAAAAATTGCGAAAAATGTAAAAATCAGCGCAATAAATAGATGACCATATTCCTATAGAAATAGAATGAAAAATGGTTTTTGATAAAAGTAATACCAATTGTATTTACAAAATAGTCCAAAACTATTTTGTAAATTATAATGGTTAATGCCGCTCCCATTAAATTATTGGACTAGAAAGAATTTATAAGCGGTATAAAAATACATTTCACCTACTTTTTTATACGTTTCACCTACTAATTTTATAATTACGCCTAATTGTGGTTTGATACCACATTTTACTTTTTACATTTGTGCCATAATAATTCGAAAAAAAATGGAAAATTTAAAAGACAGAAATTTTTATAATTCAAATACTAACGGACGAGTAATGGCCGGAATTATACTTCTTATTGTTGGAATAGTATTATTTGCAAAGCAGTTAGGAGTTGAATTTCCTTATTGGCTATTTCGTTGGGAAATGTTGTTAATAGTTATAGGATTTTTTCTTGGGGCTAAACATTCGTTTTCGCGCAGTGGATGGTTAATTCCAGTGTTTATAGGCGTGTTTTTTCTGCTAGATGATTGGATAGTTGGAATAGAATTAAAAGGCTTCTTTTGGCCAACTTTAATTTTAATAATTGCCGCTACCATGATCATTTCTCCACTCAAAAAAAAAAAGTGGGAAAAAAATTTTAATTCGTTAAATCGCAACATTAATAATGACGATATAATGGATGCTACCTCTATTTTAGGAGGTGTAAAAAAAAGTATTTTAAGTAAAAATTTTAAAGGTGGGCAAATTTTTAATGTATTTGGTGGTGTAGAAGTAGATTTATCTCAGTCTGATATTGACGGAATAATTGTAATTGATATCACTCAAATATTTGGTGGAATAAAATTGATTTTACCTGCACATTGGGAACTAAAATCTGAAATAACATCGGTACTTGGAGGTGTTGAAGATAAACGTAAAAATCTATCTGCTTTAAACATTGCCGAAGACAAAACACTTATAATACGCGGAACTAGCATATTTGGTGGCATCGATATCAAATCGTTTTAATAGAATAGATTAACCTTCAAATAAATAAGAAAATGGTATTTTTAGCAAAATTAGTATTTAGCATTACTTCAGCCAATAACAGCTTTCATTACGATGACCAATTAAGAGTAGTATTTGCAAATAATAAACACGAAGCCTTAATGAAAGCAAAAATTTTAGGTATTAAGGATGAAGAAAACTTTATGCTTGAAAGCCTAACTTCTGTTTCGTGGAAATTTATAGATGTAATGGAAATTACAGCGTTGGAAGATTTAAAGGATGGAATGGAAATATACTCGCATACCCGCGAAAATGAACCTGATAATTCGTACGAAAATTATGTTTCGAGTGCCGCTAATAACCTAATAGCCGAAACCATTTTGGTTTAATTTTAACAAATCGTTTTGAATAATTACCTGCGTATATTAGTATTATTTTGCTTATGGAATATATTATTTAGCGCCATTCAATTTTGGGTAATTATGGAGTATACTAATAATTATCTAAATGTCATTTACGATTCGGTAATTACCAATACCATTATTACCATAGTAAGTATAGCATTATATTATGTTTCAAAAAGTATCCATCTTCAAACCTTTCAGTTAATAAAGCCGATAGTTATTTTAGGTAGTGGCATTTTTGGTTCGTATTTTCTACAAAAAAACCTAGTTTCTTTAGTAGTTAACAATATTGATTACGATACATTTATAAGCCAAACTTATAAAATAAGATTGGTATTTAACTTTTTGTTGCTAAACAGTGTAGCACTAATTAGTTTTATTTGGAACTATAAAACCAACAAACAAGCCGAGCAAAGCCAGTTTACCGAAAATGAGAAACTTTTAAAAGAAGCTGAATTATTGAATTTACGACAACAAATTCAACCTCATTTTTTGTTTAACAGCTTAAATTCAATAAGCGCATTATTGGTAATAAAGCCTCATTTAGCTCAAAAAATGATTCAGGAATTGGCTGGCTTTTTAAGAGGCACTTTAAAAAAGGATTCCAATGCATTGGTTACTTTTCAATCCGAGTTAAACCATTTACAATTATACCTAAATATTGAAATGGTAAGGTTTGAACACCGGCTTCAAATTGACTATAATATTGATAAAGAAACCAATCAAATGTTTTTACCCTCATTATTACTTCAGCCTATTGTAGAAAATGCCATAAAATTTGGTTTATATGGAACAACCGAAAAAATTACCATTTATGTTTCGAGTAAAATAGTGAATGGAATGCTTCAAATTGAAGTTAATAATCCATTTGACCAAGAAACCGCCATACATCAAAAAGGAGCAGGATTTGGGTTAAATTCCATTGCAAGGCGATTATATTTACTTTTTTCGCGCCACGATTTATTAAAAACCAATACCTTTAAAAATACCTTTACTACTCAAATATTAATTCCTCAAACTGTAAGCCATGAAAGTAATAATTATTGATGATGAACCCTTGGCACAAGGCATAGTGAAACACTACTTATCATTTTATCCTGATATGGAGGTTTTGGCTACTTGCAATGATGGTTTTGAAGGTGTTAAAGCCATCATGAAATACGAGCCTGATTTGATTTTTTTAGATATACAAATGCCTAAAATTACTGGATTTGAAATGTTAGAATTAATAGAAAACAAGCCAAAAGTAATTTTTATTACTGCTTTTGATGAATATGCTTTAAAGGCCTTTGATCAAAATGCCATTGACTATTTGTTAAAACCATTTAGCCAAGAACGATTTGATAAAGCCATGCAAAAATGTTTGGCAAATAACCCAAAAAGTACTGCTTTAAACATTCGTGAACCATTATTAAACACTAGCAATAACGAGCTAGAAACTCGGGTAGTGGTAAAGCATTTGGGTGCTATAAAAATAATTCAAACCACCGATATTTTATACCTTGAAGCTTACGATGATTACGTAAAAATTTACACCCACGAAAATGTTTTTGTGAAGAAAAAAACCATGAGTTATTTTGAGCAAGCATTTAATCAAAGTCAGTTTGTGAGGGTGCATCGGTCGTTTATTGTTCAGGTAAATCAAATCAATAAAATGGAGCAAAGCGACAAAGAAAACATGGTGGCTATTTTAAAAAATGGAACCAAAATTCCTTTAAGTAAATCGGGTTATCCCAAACTAAAAGCAGTTTTAGGAATTTAAAAAAAATAATACCTTTACTGCATGAAAATATCAATGATTGTGGCGGCCGATGAGCAAAATGGAATTGGGGTAAACAATGAATTGCTTTGCCATTTGCCTGCCGATTTAAAATATTTTAAAAATTTAACTACAGGCCATGCTATATTGATGGGCAGGAAAACCTACGATAGCATTGGTAAACCATTGCCTAACAGAACCAATATTATTATTAGCAGAAACACCAATGCAATAGAAGGCTGCCATGTATTTAACAACATAGAAGCTGGAATTGATTTTGCAAAATCGCTAAACGAAAATGAATTATTTATTATTGGTGGCGATAGCATTTACCAACAAAGTTTAGCATTAACCAATACAGTTTATTTAACACGCATTCACCATGTATTTAGTGCTGATGCATTTTTTCCTTCACTTGAAAACGATTGGCAGCTAACGAATGAAACTAAACATTTGGCTGACGAAAAGAATAAATTTGATTATAGCTTTCAAGCTTTTGAAAAGATATAAAAACATAAGTCAAGCAGCACATTCTCTTTCCATGGCAACCATTATTCCAGTTGAAATAACCACAATTACCTTCAATTATTACACCAAGGAAATGATCAGATTTGAGAAAAAGTTATGAAAATTTTTATTGAAACAGAAAGACTGATATTAAGAGAATTGCTACCCAGCGATGATGAAGGAATGTTTTAATTAGATTCGAACCCAAATGTGCATATATACCTTGGTAATAAACCTGTAACCAATATTTCAGAATGCCAAAACACCATTGAATCGGTAAGGAAACAATACCTTGAAAATGGAATTGGGCGTTGGGCTATGATTGAAAAAGCTACTGAAAATTTTGCAGGTTGGACAGGCTTAAAATTGATTACTGACCCAATAAACAATCACGTTAATTTTTATGAAGTTGGCTATAGATTAATAGAAAAATTTTGGGGAAAAGGTTATGCCACTGAATCAACAAAGGCTGCGTTAAAGTATGCTTTTACAGTTTTGAATGCTGAGGAAGTATATGGAATTACTAATATAGAAAATTTAAAATCGAGAAAAGTATTAGAAAAATGTGGACTTCAATTTATAGAAACATTTGTATGGCAAGAATGGAACAAATTGCCATGTAATTGGCTTAAAATAACCAAACAAGACTGGAAAAAAGATAATGATTAAAGGTATTTATTTTGACAAATTTTTGTTTAACGTTGCATTCACTTAAAAACAATTTAAAATGATGTATTTAATAATTATTGTATCAGTTATTGTGCTTTTATTGCTTGCCTCTTTGCAAACTGTTCAGCAAGGAACAGTAGCAGTTATTACCGTTTTTGGCAAATACAAACGCATTATGCAGCCAGGTTTAAACTTGCGAATTCCAATTATAGAGCAGGTTTATAAACGTATTTCTATTCAAAACCGATCGGTGGAATTGGAGTTTCAAGCAGTAACAATCGATCAAGCAAATGTGTATTTTAAATCCATGTTGCTGTTCAGTGTAATGGATCAAGAAGATGAAACCATTCAACGCGTTGCCTTTAAGTTTTTTAGTGAAAAAGATTTAATGCAAGCTTTAATTCGCACCATTGAAGGAAGTATTCGTGCCTTTGTGGCTTCTAAAAAACAAGCAGAAGTGTTGGCTTCACGCAAAGAAATTGTTGATTTTGTAAAAGACCAAATTGACCACACACTTTCTACTTGGGGTTATCATTTACAAGATTTACAAATCAATGACATTACTTTTGACCAAGCCATTATTGAAAGTATGAGCAAAGTAGTTGCTTCCAACAATTTAAAAGCAGCGGCTGAAAACGAAGGACAAGCATTATTGATTACCAAAACCAAAGCGGCAGAAGCGGAAGGTAATGCTATTAAAATATCAGCCGAAGCTGAAAAACAAGCAGCATTATTACGTGGAGAAGGAGTAGCTTTATTCCGCCAAGCAGTTGCCAAAGGTATGTCTAACGCAGCCGAAGAAATGAAACAAGCCAATTTAGATACAAACGTAATTTTATTTAGTATGTGGACTGAAGCTGTTAAAAACTTTGCAGAATATGGAAAAGGAAATGTTATTTTCTTAGATGGAAGCCCAAATGGAATGGAAGCTACCATGAAACAAATTCAAGCAATGATGATTAAGAGAGAGGGTGAGGGTAAGTAAAAAACTTATTAGTTTTAAAAGGAGTCCTCTTCTACAATAAATAATTAAATGATGTTGGCAAATGCTGATAGTTATCGTAACCAACATCGGCTGAAAAGTACCGTCATTGCTAGGAACGAAGCAATCCTTACAAAGACGAGATTGCTTCGTTCCTCGCAATGACGTTTCATCATTTGCGGGAGCGTTATCCTGATTCCGCCAAAGCGGAAGAAGGAACTTTAAACGGTGTTTTGTTACCGAACCATATAAAGATGCTTGCTTCGTCAGCATGTCGTTTGTTGGTGTTTGCTTGATTGAACCTAAATGACAGCTATAAAACAGTGCGGGAACGTCATCCGGATTTCGCCAAAGCGGAAGAAGGAA
>JBGSBN010000054.1:0-17851 GCA_041730515.1 Methylacidiphilales bacterium
TTCAATATAGTAAATGCCTTCTTCTAATGCTTTTTTTAATTCTTCGTGGTTATTGATATAAGCCGGGGACTCTTGCATGGAACGGCGATAGGCAATGGTGACGCCGCCCCATTGGCGGATAAGCTTCAGAAGATCAGGCGCCGCATGGGTCTGCCGCGCGCGTTCGCGTTCCGCGCGCACCGCGCGCCACAAACGGCAGGCCATGTTCCTAAACCTGTAGGTAATTTTGCCTTTATCTCTACTCTGCCATAGGTAAATGCAAATTTTGAGTTTAACCTAGCAGAGGTATATAATTTGGTTTTACCTTGGTCGGTAAAATTTTCTTTTTTGGCCACAATCTTCAATTTCCCATCTGCCACAAATGAGTTTGATAACTGATTGGTATAGTGCTGAACTTCTCCGTTATACCAACTTTCGCCATTGGGTAATTTTGTTTGCTTGAACCATTTACTTGAATCAAGGTCTCCATTATTATTGAACTCATCAAACCAAACCAAAGTACTGTATTTACTTGGTTTAATAGAGTCGTTAGAATAAAAATAAAAATTGTCAATGTAAGCGATTACTTTGTTGGTATTATTTTCACCATTTACTTGAAGTAATACGCGGTTAAAATCCAATCTTTTGGTTGGAGACAATGAATTTGGATTTAAATTAATGTAGGTATCTTTAGCAAAATTGAAGCTTACTACTTGCCAACTATCCAATACAAGTGGTTTAATAATTTCGCATTGAGTTGACCAAGGTTCAGGTAGGTTTTTATCTTGTAATTTTAATGAAATTTGGTTGTTACTACTTCCAGTTATTGAACTTGATGGAACATAAATTAACAAAGTGAACGTACTAGAATTCATTAAGTTTAAATTTTTGGTAGCATCAAATCTAACATTGGTATATTGCCCACCGTTATCCTTGTATTCCAGCACTTTATTGCTATTGTTCAAACTATCCTTATATGGATTGTTGAAGCTTGTGTTTAAACCACAGTTATCGCCAAACCAAGTGGTAATGTTTCCATTTCCTTCAAAATCGTCTTGAATGGTTTGTGCGTTTGTTTTAAAAGTAAAAACTCCAAAAATGAGGAATAAAATAAGTGAATTTTTTCTATACATTATTGATCAATTTAAATATAATAATTAACTATTTCACTACCTTCCTTTTTCCACGTTCAAAATCTTCAAATACAAAATCGCCTAAGCCATTTAATCCGCTATAGTAGGCTTTGCCATTGTTTACTTGGGTAAATTCACGTACAAATTGCTGTAAATAGGGGTCGCTTGCAATCATAAAAGTAGTAATTGGAATATTTACCCTGCGGGCTTGTGCTGCCATGGTAAGTATTTTATTAATTACTTTTCTATCTAGTCCAAAACTATTTTGATAATAGCCATTGCCTTCTTTTAAACAAGTGGGCTTGCCATCGGTTATCATAAAAATTTGTTTGTTGGCATTTTTTCGTCTTCGCAAAATATCCATTGCTAGCTCCAAACCAGCATACGTATTGGTATGATATGGTCCAACTTGTAAATAAGGTAAATCTTTTATTTCAATTGGCCAAGCATCATTTCCAAAAACTATAATGTCTAAAGTATCTTTAGGGTATTTGGTTTTAATTAATTCTGCCAAAGCCATGGCTACTTTTTTAGCTGGCGTTATGCGGTCCTCGCCATACAGTATCATGCTATGGCTTATGTCTATCATCAATACGGTAGATGTCTGGGTTTTATAATCGCGCTCCCTAATTTCTAAATCATCTTCTGTTAAACTAAAAGTTTCAATACCATGATTTACTTGTGCATTGTGCAAACTAGCTGTAATATCAATTTGGTCAATAGAATCGCCAAAATTAAACTTGCGGGTATCGCTATTGGCTTCATCGCCTTGGCCTGTAAATTTGGTTTTATGGTTTCCTCGTCCACCTTTTTTTAGTTTACCAAAAACTTCTTCCAAACTTTTTTTACGTATGGTTTGATTGGTTTTACTAGTCGGGATTAAGGTTCCTTCAGTTGGGTTTTCTTTTATATAGCCCTTATCTTTAAGGTCTTGTATAAAATTACCCATTCCATATTCGTTATTGGTAAAATGATGTTCTCTATCTACCTCGTTCATCCATTCTAGGGTTTCAGCCACATCGCCATTGGTGTATTGCATCATTTGTAAAAACAAATTGAGCAATTGGTCGAATATGGAACCTTTGTTTTGGTTGGGAATATATTTTGAAAATAAATGACCTTTCATATTATTGATAACAATGTTATTTGATTTTGTTGTGTGAATTTAATAATTTTTTTTAAGTAAAAAAATATTTCTTGTTTTATGCTGTTTAGCAACATAAAATTGCCTAATGAAAAAATGCATTATTTTAGCTTTAACATTATTTGCTTTCAGCAATGTTTTTGCCCAACAAAAGGCTTGTGTAGCCTTTTATAATCAAGAAAATTTATTCGATACCATCGATAATCCTAAGAAAAACGATGAAGAATTTTTGCCTAATGGTAAATATAAATGGAATACCGTTCGTTATTTAGCTAAATTAGACCAAATGGCAAAAGTAATAGCAAGTATGAATAATGGTGCGGGTGCCGATTTTTTAGGAATGTGTGAGGTAGAAAGTATTGAAGCTTTAACCGATTTAACTAAAAATAAGCAATTGCAAAAAATGGCTTATAAAACCGTATTTTTTGAAGGAGAAGACGAACGTGGAATTGACAATGCTTTTATTTACAAAAGTAGTTTGGTAAAGGAAGCCAAAGGGCGTTCTATTGTTATTGACAGTGAAGGAATTGATGGCGACCATACCAGAAATATTTTGGTGGCAGAAATTACCCTGAAAAATAACGAAAAAGTATATTTTGTTGTAAACCATTGGCCAAGCAGACGCGAAGGTGAAAAGGAAAGCGAGTTTAAACGCATTTTTGTAGCTGGAGAAGTGCGTAAAGTTTGTGATGAAATTTATGCTAAAAATGCCAAAGCCAATATAATAGTGATGGGCGATTTAAACGATGAACCAAATAATATGTCGGTTATTGGAACTTTAGGTGCAAGTGGAGCAGCAAGTAAAACCAAAGATAAAATGTTGTTTAACACCATGAAAGAACTTTCCATGGAAGGCCAAGGTTCTCATAAGTTTAAAGGCCAATGGAGCATGCTCGATCAAATTATTATCAGTGCTAATTTATTAAATGCTAAATCGAAAGTTAAGTTTGTAACTGGCTCGGCACAAGTTTATAAACAAGATTTTATGCTTGAAACTGACGAAAAATACAAAGGTAATCCGTTAAGAACATTTGTAGGAAACAAATACCTTGGTGGCTTTAGCGATCATTTACCGGTTATGATTTTTTTAGAGATTGGTAAGTAGTTGTTGGTTTTAACATAGGGCTTCACCCTATGTTTTTCTGTAACGCCCTTTCAGGGCTCAACTAATTGCCCTGAAAAGGCAACATATTTAAGCGATGGGTAAAACCCATCGTACATAAAATTACAGTTCAAATTATATGGGACAATCATTAGTAAAAAATTACCTGCATATAGTTTTTAGTACCAAATTACGACAACCATTAATAACAGAGAATATTGAAAATGATTTGTTTGCTTATTTAGGTGGAATTTGCAATAAGTTAGAATGTAAGCCAATTAAAATAGGTGGTTATTTAGACCATGTACATGTTTTGTGTAATTTATCAAAGAAAATTGCACTTGCAAAATTTATGGAATTATTAAAAGCTAATTCTTCAAAGTGGATAAAAACAAAAGGTACTGAGTTTACAAATTTTTATTGGCAAGATGGTTATGGGGCTTTTTCTGTCAGTGAAAAGGATTTACAAGTGGTTGTGAATTACATTAGCAATCAAAAAGAGCATCATAAAAATAAAGACTTTAAAGATGAATTTCGTTCAATATTGAAAAAGTATAATGTTGAATACGATGAAAGTTATGTTTGGGAATAAAATTCAATATTTTTATGTCAGCAAGCCCCAAAAGGGCGAAATATACTAGCGATGGGTGCAACCCATTGCTACAGAAATAAGGACTAAACAATAACTAAATAACCAATGAACCAAACACCAGAATTATACACCACCAACGATGGTTCTCATACTTTGTATTTACCACATTTAGATGAAACCTATCATTCTCGTAATGGTGCTATTGAAGAAAGTTTGTACGTTTTTATTGATAAAGGATTAAATGCATTTTTATCTCAAAATCCTGATATAAAAACCATTCAAATATTTGAAGTTGGTTTTGGTACAGGTTTAAATGCCATACTTACTTTTATAGCCGCTCAAAAGTTAAATTTAAACGTGGTTTATCATGGTATTGAGGCTTTTCCTTTGTCAGTTGAAATCATTAATCAATTAAACTATATCGATGGATTAACCGAGCAAGAGCAAATTATTTTTAAACAAATGCATTTAGCGGAATGGAATAAACCAATTGCTATTAATGACCAATTTACTTTGGTAAAATACCATGATAAATTAGAAAGTTTTGATATCAATAGCTTGTTAAGCAATATTCATGTAATTTATATGGATGCGTTTGCACCCAATAAACAAGCTGAATTATGGGAAATTATTATTTTTGAAAAGCTTTATCAAATATTGGCTACCAATGGAATTTTAGTAACTTATACTTCTAAAGGCGATGTAAAACGAGCCATGCAACAAGTAGGCTTAACAGTTGAAAAATTAGACGGCCCACCCAGAAAAAGGCATATGCTACGCGGAGTAAAAGTTGATAGCTAATAGCCGATAGACCATAGTAAATAATGCAGTTTAACATGTTTGTTACTGTTTTTTACTGTGTTATGCTATTAAATCAATAAATCACGAAATCAAAAAATCAACAAATAAATTTGGAAACCAATTATTTAATTATAGGACAAGGATTAGCAGGAACTTTATTGGCTCATGAATTAATGAAAGCCAATGAATCTTTTATGGTGGTTGATAAATTTAATGAAAGTACTTCAACCAAAGTAGCTGCGGGAATGTTTAATCCTATAAGTGGCAAACGAATGGTTAAAAGTTGGAATGCCGATGCTTTATTAGCCGATACTTTTAAAGCCTATACTGAATTAGAAAAGGTTTTGAATTGTAAGCTTTTATTTAAGCAGAATATTTACCAATTATTTGGCTCAGTCAAGGAGCAAAACGATCTTTCTAGTCGAATGGATAACGAAGATTTTTCGCAACATGTAAATTTATTTCCAAACAAAGAACCTAACTTAAATGATGGTTTTGGTGCTTTTGAAATTAAAGAAACAGGTTGGGTTTATACTCGTGCCTTAATTGAAAAAATGCGCGAATTATTGCTTCATAAAAATTGTTTGTTAGACGAAGATTTTGCTTACAAAGATTTACAACAATTTGCAGATAGCTGGCAATATAAAAGTATCAAAGCGAAACACTTAATTTTTTGCCAAGGCTATAAAAATCAAGATAATCCATACTTTAATTACTTGCCTTTTGTGTTGTGTAAGGGCGAAGTTTTTACCATAAAATGCAGTGGACTAACTAAAGATAAAATGATTAAAAAAGGAATTTATTTAGTTAATCTTTACGATGATATTTATAAAGTTGGTGCTACTTACGAGTGGAGCGACTTAACAGAAAATATTTCTGAACAAGGTAAAACATTTTTAGAAGATAAGTTAAATGATTTACTAAAAGTACCGTATGAAATTATAAAGCATGAAGCAAATATTAGACCTACAACTAAAGACAGAAAAGCCATTATTGGTGAACATCCGAAACATAAAAATATGTTTGTATTAAATGGATTAGGTACCAAAGGAGTAATGCATGCGCCTTATTTAGCCAAACAATTATTGAATTTATTAAATAAAAATATTGAAGTTGATAAAGAAATAAGCATCAACCGTTTTGATAAACTATTGGTGTAAATTATTCTTTTTCAATACGTTTTACTAACACTGTATTAGCAGTTTTTATTTTTAAAATATACAAACCACGTTTTAGTTTATGCGATTTATTTAACAGAAAACGATTGATACCAAAGTTTAGTTTCTCTTTTTGTTTAAACACAACTTTTTCATCAGTTGATTGTAAAGTAATTTCTACTTTTTGATTACTGTTAATATTCATACAAATATGAATATTGCTATCAAGCAACTGTTTGTATTCAATAATGGTATCGGTAATGTTGTTAGTTGACAATATTTTGTGGGCTAGTTTTAAATTAGGAATACCATAACCCCAAAACTTATCTGGCGTGTAATACCTATCAGCACTTGTTTCAATGGCTTTTTTTATTTCAAAAGGTGTTTTATTAGGAAATGCATGCATTAAACAAGCAATGCCTCCAGCCATAAGCGGAGTTGAATAACTTGTTCCGTTTCCTGTAATTATTTTCCCTTCTTCGTTTATATAATTTACAGCTTCTCCAACCGAAGTTACATTAGGTTTAACCTTGTTTTTTCTTAAGAAACCAATGGAGCTAAAGTTTGAAATTTTACCATCAAAAGTACATGAAGTAACCGTTAAAGCACTATCGGCATCTGCCGGTGTGCTCAATGTTTCCCACATTTTATTGCCTTCGTTTCCAGCGCTTATTACCACAAAAATACCTTTGCTTGCAGCCATATTAACGGCTTGTGCAATAATTGATTTTTTGCCGTTTAAATCTTTGGCTTTATAGTTAAACTGTTTGTTATCAAACTCAGTATAACCTAAAGATGAAGTAATTAAATCAATGCCCAAACTATCAGCAATTTCGGCAGCTTTGGTCCAATAATATTCCTCAATTGGATATTCTGAGTTGGTATTTTCTGTTTTAAACAAATAATAATTAGCATTGGGAGCAGTGCCTACAAAGTTATAAGGCCAATTGGCCGCCATAAAACTGACCACATTTATTCCATGCTCATCGTTATCGCTGCTGTAAATACTAGCCTCTTCATCTACTATATTATAGCCAGCTTTTATGTTTTGTTTATTGAATCCAGCTATTTTATCTAAATTAGTAAAACCAGCATCAAATACAGCTATATCAATATTTTGCCCTTTTAAATTAAGTTGATGTAGTTTTTGTGTTTGATTAAAATACACTTGTTCTGTGGCTTTTCCATAAAACAGATTGGAGTCAACAGTTTCACTGGTTTCAAATTTTTGCTCCAATAAACTAATCCTATCTGCTAAGTTTATAGCGCTTTTTCTTTCTTTAGAATTATCAAAACCAACTAAAGTAATAGCTTTTATGTCTTTAAATTTTTTTAAACTATCTGGTAAGTTTGGGCCAGCCAACACCAATAAGCCATTTAACCATTTGATGGTTGAAATATGTTTATCAATAAAAGGAAAAACCAAGTCTACATATTTTGAGTTAACAGGTATTTCCGAAATAGTCAACAAAGGTAAATTATACTTTTTTCTGCGTTCAATTGCTTTGTTCGAAAGGTAGTTTTCAGGCAACAATTCTGAAAAATTGGTAGTGTCTTTGTCTTTAAATGAAATAAAATAAAAGTTATTTTGGGCCTTTAATTGCCAAGCAAAAAATAATACAATGAATAGCGGAGCTTTTTTTATAAGTTGAAACATTCTTTTTGTTCTTAATTTGAATTCGTGGTTGTTACAACAAAATTACTCGTTTTTTTCTTAAAAAATTGTTGTTAGCTAAATTCTGGATTCATATTTAATATTGTTATTCATCATTTAACTGTCGGTAAAATTCATTTACAACGGTTTTTTGTCCATCATTGAAAATATTAAACGAATTGAAATTAATAATTACTCCTTTTGGTGCATGCAATAATTTCATATAAGTATGAATTTGAGCTTCATGTATTGGTGCTATTTTTTCAACATTTTTAAGCTCTACAACAATAAACTCTTCCACAAATAAATCACATCTCAGCTCTGTATTTAAATTAATTCCTTTGTAATGAACAGGCATTGTTAATTTGGAATCAAAACTAATATTTCTTAGAGCCAATTCATGTTTCATACATTGGTGGTAAACACTTTCTAGTAATCCTGTTCCGAGTGCTTTATGAACTTCAATAGCTGCACCTATAATATTATAGGTTATTTCGTCTAGTAGTTTTTTATTCATATCTCAAAAATAAAATTTTACCTTTTAAAATGAACAGTAGCTGTTTTTTACCACATAGAACATAGACACATAGTTTATTAGAGTTAACCTAAGATCAAAAGATCAATTGTAATTAATTGAATAAGCATAATATTATTTAACAAGTAAAAGAAAATAGGAATAAAACTTAATTCTATATCTCTATGTTCTATGTGGTTGAAATAAAAAGAATATCAATAATTAAATTTGCTAATTCTTTATAACTAAAAACAAAGAATAAAATTATAAAACTTAATTCTATTTTTCTATGTTCTATGTGGTTATAAATAAAAATTTACAATTCAAAAAATTGGCCTTGTTCAGGCATTTCAGCTTTAATGCCTGCCAAAGCTAATCTATCGCGCATTGCGGTCATTTGGGTTTCATCGCCATGGACTAAAAATACATTTTTGCAGCCATTTTGGTGAGTTTGATTGATATAATTAAACACCTCATCACAATCAGGGTGAGAACTAAAAATATCGGTACTTGCTATTTTTGCAAACACACGTTTTACTTTGTTTTTGATATTAATGGTTGATTGTCCATTTAAAAGCTTGTGACCAAAAGTTCCTTCTGCACAAAACCCTGAAATTAATATAGTTGAAAATGGATTTTCGATATTATTGGTAATATGTTCTTGAATACGCCCGCCTTCAACCATTCCTGCTGCTGAAATAATAACACAAGGGTCTGTAAAATACATCAAAGCTTCGTGGTGCTTAAATTCGGTTAAGTATTCTATATCTTCATGTTCAAGCAATGAGCCATATTGTTTTTGAAAAGCAAATGCCTCGGGATTTAATAATTCCTTGTGTTTTTCGTAAACATCAGTACTTCTTATAGCTAAAGGACTGTCAACAAAAATTTTAACATTTGGAATGTATCCTTGGCGTTTTAATTGATTGATGGTAAATACAATTGATTGGGTTCTGCCCACACTAAATGCAGGAATAACTAACCTGCCTCTTATATCAATACAAGTGGCGGTAATATAATGAAGCATTTCCTCTTCCGCAGGGCGTGTAATTTTATGTTTTCGTCCGCCATAAGTACTTTCCGAAACTAAAGTATCTATGCCCGTAAGTAGGGTAGTGTCGTTAATTAATTTTGAATTACTTCTACCTAAATCACCAGTAAAACCAATGGTTTTGGTAATTCCATTTTCTACAACTTCCATTTTTACCGAAGCAGCACCAAGCAAATGACCAGCCTCAATTAGGGTAACTTTTACTTCTTTGTTTATGGTAAATGGTTCATTAAATTTTGCAATGGTAAATCTATCCACACAATCTTTAACATGGCTTGCCATATATAAAGGTTTTGGAACATTGTTGCGTTTGGTTTTCTTGGCATTACCAAGTGCTTTGCGGTATTCCATTAATTGAATATTCGCGCTATCGTATAACAAATATTCGGTTAATTCTGAGGTAGCACCTGTGCAAATAATACTTCCTTTAAAACCTTGATATACCAAACTTGGCAAATTTCCTGAATGGTCAATATGCGCATGAGTAAGTATGACTGTGTCAATATCAGCTGGATTAAAAGGGAAAATATCTTCTTTAAAAGTTGGGTTACGTTTTAATTCGTAATCCATACCGCAGTCTATTAAAATATTGTATCCGCTTTGAAGCGTAACTAGGTGCATACTTCCCGTAACTTGTCGGGCCGCACCTAAAAAGGTAATTTTCATTGAATTTTTTAGTTCTTAGTTCTAAGTACTTATTACAGGTCGTTGAGCTTGTCGAAACGTTAGTTCTATATACTTAATTGTTTTTGTTGCAATAAAATAATAAAAATTGAATTTTAATTACTCAATTTATAACAACTAACAAACAAATGGCAATTGGGTTTTATGGTGTAAATTCTAATTTCGGTAAATTCTAATACTATTACTTCAATTTTATAGGCGTTTTGTAAAATATCATATCCGTAAAATGAATATTTGTAAAGAGTGAAGTAGTTTTTGAAATAGCACAAATGTTCATTGCTTTTCTCAATCTTTTGATTTTAGCTTCTTTGCGGCTTTTGTGTCAAGTAATGCTGTTTTTGCATTTGATGCAGTTACCACCTTTTTACCAGTTTTGGCTTCTAGTTCTTTCATGGCTACTTTGGCTACATTACCACCTTGCTCGGCTACCTTTTTGCTTTCTTCAAAGTTTTTTGGTTCAACTGCCTGCGAAATATCTTTAGTAGAAGCTTCTGCTAACATGTTTAATATGAGCTCAGTATTGGTCATATTGTCTTGTAGGTTTTCTTTTTTAAGGCCTTTTAATGCTTTATATTCTTTGGTGGTTTTGCCTGCCCAAGCTTTGGTTATAATATCGGTGAGGGTTGCAAATTGTTGCCCATCTTTCATTCCTCTCTTTTTCCATTCATCGGTTAGCTCTTTACGTATCTCAATGCTTTTGAGGCGTTGGTTAATCCAGTTTTCGCTGTAACCTAATTGTTGGTATTCGTTCAGTGCCCTGTCAATAGTTAACTCTGGATCTTGCATTTCGTCCAGTCTTTCGCTTGCTACTTGTGCAAGCCATAATTTAAAAGGTTCAGCTTTTGGGCTTGGAATAGATTGTATAAGTCTGAAAAGTTGTTCAGTATCAGCTACATCAGTTATTCTCATCTTCCCATCGGGAGCTTGCATTTTCAACTGTCCGATTTTTTCGGACAGTTCACTTCCTTCCTTGTTTAGTTTGGTTTTTAAATCGCTCCAGTATTTCCTCGGTCTATCAGTATTGGTTAGTATTTCTATTACATCAATGATAGAAATAAACCATTTTTGTTGCCCGTCATCCCAAAGTGTTCTTACCTTTTTATCTTCAAATAATTGAATTGCATTTTCTTGTTTCATTGTATTTTATTTTTTGTGTAATCGAAATTACCATTTATTAAGTTTACTTTTTTTATGCTTGGTTAATTATGTTCAATCAACTTATTATTTTAAAATTTTCTATCTGTTAAATCAAATACTTTGAAGTTTTTACCGTTTTTGCTTACCCTTCATTAGTTTATGAAATATAATTCGAAGTTAGAATTTGTTGTAAAAGTGCAATTTACTTTAAAACGAACTAAATTCATGTAATTTTATTAAATCTACCTCCCAAAAACACTAATTTCGAAACTGCTAAACATTTATATAATGGAATACCAAATACCAGAAAGCGAATTGATTTTAAACAACGATAACTCCATTTATCATTTGCATTTATTACCCGAAGATATAGCGGAAACCATCATTTTTGTGGGTGACCAAGAGCGTGTTCCTGAAGTAAGTAAGTATTTTGATACCATTGAGTTAAAAAAATCGAAACGCGAGTTTGTAACACATACAGGTTATATTGGCAAAAAGCGTATTTCTGTGATCAGTACAGGTATTGGTACCGATAATATTGATATAGTAATGAACGAGTTGGATGCTCTGGTGAATGTTGATTTGGCTACACGAACCATCAAAAAAAATTATACTGCTTTAAAAATCATTCGTATTGGTACATCGGGTGCTTTGCAATCAAATATTCCCATTAATTCTGTTTTGGTAAGTGAACAAGCCATAGGTCTTGATAGTTTGATGCTTTTTTATGATCGAGAAAAGGATGAAATATTGGAGCAATCCATTAAGCAACAACTAGGTTTTGATTTTATCAATCCCTATTTGGTAAATGGAAGTAAAGCGTTAATTGATTTATTGCCCAATAATTATTTAAAAGGAATTACTGCTACTTGCTGTGGTTTTTATGCTCCGCAAGGCAGATTTTTAAAGGCTAAAGCAGTAAACAATACTTTAATTCAAAAATTAAATCAGTTAAATGTGAACGGTAAAAGTGTAACTAATTTTGAAATGGAAACGGCTGGAATATATGGAATGGCCAATGTTTTAGGTCATCATGCAGTTTCGGTAAATTGTATTTTAGCTAATAGAATTACCAATGAATTTAGCAAAAATCCTGCTGAAATAGTTGATAGAACAATTAGGGAAGTATTAGAAAAATTATAAATTATAAATGATGAATTATAAAATAATATTTAGTTTGATTTTTTCTTTGTTTGTGTTTTCAAAAACACAAGCGCAGCGCATAGTTTGGTGCAATGTGGCCATTGTGCCAACCGATTCTGTTATTTTAAAGAAACAACCCAAATTGTTTACTTGGGATACATTATCATTTACCCGATATGAACCTAAATCGAATAGCATTATTACTTACAAATACTGTAATCAAACAAAACACGATACTTGTAAACAGTATGGAAACAAGAAAAATTTATTTTTAACTCCAAAACCAAACAATGATTTTGAATGTGTGTTGATTAACATAAGAGATGATAATACTGAAATTATCAACTCATTATTGATTTATGGAGAATTGAAAAAACATATTGGAATAAATTCAAATAAAAAAATACGAAATTCGAAAAAAAGTTTTCGCTGATAAACGCAGAAAAACAAAATCTGCGAAAATCTGAGTTATCTGAGGGCAAAAAAAGTTGTTAGTCGGGATACCGATAGCTATTGGTAACAACAACCGCAAACTAATAAAAACTATGAAATACATAAATTTAATAACCATATTATTCTTATTTTCTTGTTCATCAAGCAATCAAGATGAGGTAAAAGCAATACTTGATACCAAACTAAAAAACTGCAATAAAGTTATCATTGAGGCGTATCAAAACAGAGATACTTTTACTACTTTTACGCAAGATAAAAGTACCATTATTACTTTTAAAGAATTGATGAATGGAAGGCAAGACAAAAAGCTAGGCTGCACCCCAAAAGGTAGTTTAAAGTTTATGTTGAATGATTCTGTATTGTTTTATGCCACAACTTCAAGTAATTGTACGCAATATGTTTTAAATGGTAAAACGTATCAAACCCGCATGACACTAAGAGCAGGCTTGCTAATAGAAGAAGTTACTGAACGATTAATTAAAGAAAGAAAAAAATGAAAATTTACGGAATAAAAAACTGTGATACCATGAAAAAAGCGTTTACATGGTTAAACAATAACGGCACTGAATACACGTTTTTTGATTATAAAAAAGAAATATTAATAAAAGATCAATTTAAGTTTTGGCTCACAAAATTGCCTTTGGAACAAATTGTAAACAAACAAGGAACTACATTTAAAAAACTAACTGATGAGCAAAAAGTAGCAGTTTTAAATCCTGAAACAGCTTTTAGTGTTATTAATGAAAATACTTCAGTAATCAAACGTCCGTTGATAGAAATAAACGACCAAGTATTTGTTGGGTTTAATGAAACTACTTGGGCAGAAATATTTAAATAATTTTTCACTACTATTGTCTATATAAATTTAACTACATAGTAACATAGAAAACATAGCGTAAACTGATGTTATCTATGTTTCTAGTTGGTTCAAAAACTTAATAAAATGACTAATTATTCTATCGAAAGTATTGCCTCAATTATTGAAGGAACATTTGTTTTAAAAAGCAATGGAAACGACAAAATTGCGCACTTACTTTTTGATACAAGAAAAATAATATTTGCCGAAACAAGCTTGTTTTTTGCGCTTAAAAGCAATAAAAATAACGGACATAAATACTTGTTAGATGCTTATGAAGCTGGCATTAGGAATTTTATAGTGAGCGAATCAATTGATGTTGCTGCTTTTGAAAATGCCAATATCATTTTGGTTGAAAATACGCAAGTAGCATTACAAAAATTAAGTACTCATCATCGCAATTTATTCCATATTCCTGTTGTTGGAATTACGGGTAGCAATGGAAAAACCATTGTAAAAGAATGGCTTTATCAATTGTTGAATCATCAAATCAATATTTGTAAAAATCCTAAAAGTTATAACTCACAAGTTGGCGTTCCATTAAGTGTTTGGCAATTAAATAACCAACATCAATTGGGGATTTTTGAAGCGGGTATTTCAGAACCAAACGAAATGCAAATGCTTGCAGAAATAATCAATCCTACGATTGGTTTATTTAATTATTTAGGACATGCACACAGCGAAGGATTTGCAAACGACCATGAAAAATTAACTGAAAAATTAAAGCAATTTATTCATGTAAAAGAGTTGGTTTTTTGTGCAGACCAACCTCTGGTAAATGAGGCTCTTCTAAGTTTTGCTAATCATCATAATACTAATTTATTTTCCTGGAGTAAAGCAGGCAATGAGGCTCGTTTTCAGTTTGAGATAAAAGAACAAATCAATGTTACTGAAATTAATTATAAGCAACATAAAATAATTATTCCATTTACCGATGAAGCCAGTATTTGGAATGCTTGTAGCTGTTTGGCATTGGTATTAATGGTGCATGAGTTGCAGCTGTTTGCTTTTAATTTAGGCACTGTTTTAGCAGAATTTAATAACTTGCAAGCAGTTGAAATGCGCTTGCAATTAAAGGAAGCCAATAACAATTGCATTGTAATAAACGACAGTTATAGCAACGATATTGATAGCTTAAAAATTGCTTTAAACTTTTTATTGCATCAAGGTAATGGATTAAACAAAACCCTTATTTTGTCTGATATTTTTCAAAGTGGTTTAATTGATTTAGATTTATGTACTCAAATTAATGAGTTGATAAAAGCCAATCAAATTATTAAGTTAATTGGTATTGGAAATATGTTTGAAACGCACAAAGATTTGTTTCAAGTAAACACACAATTTTATAATAACACCCAAGATTTTATTGATGCTTTCAGCAGTTTAACCTTTGAAAATGAAATCATTTTATTAAAAGGTGCAAGGCAATTTGAATTTGAAAAAATTAATGCATTATTAGAAAAAAGAGTGCATGAAACTGTATTTGAAATCAACTTAAATGCATTGACTAATAACTTTAATGTTTATAGAAAATTGGTTGAACCAAAAACCAAAATTATGGCCATGGTAAAAGCCTTTAGCTACGGAACTGGAAGTTATGAAATAGCAAAAACGTTGGCATTTAATCAGGTGGATTATTTTGCAGTGGCCTATGCCGATGAAGGTGTGGTGCTGCGCAAAGCAGGAATCAAAACACCTATTATGGTAATGAATCCTGAAAAATCTAGCTTTGATTTGATTGTAAAATATAACCTTGAACCAGCCATTTATAATTTAAGTATTTTAAACGATTTAATAAAAGCAATAAATGGACAAGAAATAGGTATTCATATTGAGTTAGATTCAGGTATGAAACGTTTGGGTTTTGATGAGCCTCAATTACCTGATTTGTTAAACACTTTGGCTCAAAATAATCACATACAAATAAAAAGTATTTTATCGCACTTGGCAGCTAGTGAGGCTCATGAACACGATGCGTTTACTCAAAACCAAATAACCAAATTTGATACATTTTCTCAGAAAATAACTAGTGAATTTCCTTATAAAATTCTTCGTCATATTTTAAATAGTAGTGGAATTGTTAGGTTTAAAAACGCACAATTTGATATGGTTCGTTTGGGAATTGGTTTATATGGAATTGACCCTGCTTTGGAGGTTCAAAAACAACTGCAAGCCATTGGAAGTTTAAAAACGGTTATTTCGCAAATTAGAAATATAAGTGTAGATGAAAGCATTGGTTATGGTAGAAGAGGCACGGTAAATAAACCATCGCGCATTGCTATTGTTGCGATTGGTTATGCTGATGGATTGGATAGAAAGTTGAGTAATGGCAATGGTTATATGTTGGTAAATGGCAAAAAAGCACCTATTATTGGTAGCATTTGTATGGATATGACCATGATAGATGTGACTGAAATTAATTGCCAAGAAGGCGATGAAGTAACAGTATTTGGCAACGAGTTGAGCATTGAAGTTTTGGCTGAAAAATTGGGAACCATTCCTTACGAAATACTTACTTCTATTTCTCAACGTGTAAAGCGAGTGTATTACGCTGAATAATTTAAAACCATGAATTTACCCGAAATTACCCAACAAAATATTGCGCAGCTACTTAATAAAGAAACCATTATTAACGAAACGATTGCGCAAATTCAAAAAGATTTTGGGATGTATAGTATCAATATTCTGTTTGATGGAAATACCGAAACGGCTTACGAACAATTGATGGATCAATTGAATATTGAAATAATAAACTTATTGGCAATTGATAAAAACAAACTGCAATCTATTTTATACCGAATTGATATTTCTGAAATTGCAATCAAAAAAGCCCTTCGACTTCGCTCAGGGACCAATATAGAAGAGAACACACAACAAATCATTTCGCACGAAATAATTGTGAGAGAATTGAAAAAGGTTTTAACTAGAAACTATTTTAAATATTTAGGATAAAATGGGTTTAGATAGCGTAGAATTAGTAATAGAAGTGGAAGATACTTTGGGTATTGAAATTTCAAACTTGGAAGCCGAGAAAATAGATACCGTTCAAGATTTTTATGATTGTGCATGGAAACATGTTTCAAACAAAAAGCTAGCCATAGAAAAGTGTTATACGCAAAGTGTATTTTATAAAATAAGGCAAGCCATCATTGAAAATATCAAAGTAGATAAAAAAAGTATCACGCCTAAAACTAAAATTGATGATATCATTCCATTTGAAAATAGAAGGAAAATTTGGAAACAATTAGAAGATACATTGCAACTGAGTTTACCGCAATTGGAGTTACGAAAACCATATAATATTATTTTAAATGCTTTTGGATTAACAACCATTTTAGGTTCTTTACTCGTTGAATTGTTTGTAGTAAAAATTTATCATGCTTCTTATTGGGTTTATGGTTATAGTTTAATTGCTATTTTGCTGACAAGCTTATTATCAAAAGCTTTTACTCCATTTAGAACCAATTTTGTTTCGAATGATTTTAGAGAACTTACAACAAAAGTTTTTGGAATTAATTTTAAAACTATTACTGCGGAAAAAGGAATAACTAAAAATGATTTAGAAATAGTAATTAGGGAAATTATTAGTAATAAGTGTGGCCTAGATTTAGCCGAAATTACTCCTGAAAAAAGTATAACAAGAGATTTAGGTATTGATTAAAACTGTATAATGAACACCATCACCATTTCTACCAATAAAAACCAATTGGATATAAACTTTATCCATGCTTTTATTAGCAATACTTATTGGGCTAAAGGTCGCAGTTTGGAACAAGTTCAAACTTGTATTGACAATTCTTTAAACTTTGGTATTTATTTAAATAACCAACAAATAGGTTACGCACGTGTGGTTACCGATTACGTAGCTTTTGCTTATTTATTGGATGTGTTTATTTCAAAAGAATACCAAAAGCTTGGTTACTCTAGTCAGTTGTTGGATTATATTTTAAAATACGAAGCACTGGCTAAGGTAAAAGTTTGGCGTTTAGCCACCACCGATGCCCATTATTTATACCAAAAATTTGGTTTCACTGCTTTAAAATCGCCCGAAAAAATGATGGAAAGAATAGTTTAACCAAAATCATTTTCCATTTAAAATAATTCATACCATTAATTAGGTGTAAGTTTATATTTTCGTTCCTTTAAAATTTGTAAACAATTGATATGAGAATTAAACATTACTTATTATTAACATCGGCAGTTTGTGCCTTAACTACCTCGGCTCAAGATGGTAAAAAGGCGAAGAAAAATGCCAAAAAACCTGCCATTGACAAGTCGACAATGGATTTAAGCGTAAAGCCAAATCAAAACTTTTACCAATATGCAAATGGAACTTGGCTTAAAAATAATCCTGTTCCAAGTACCGAAAGCCGTTGGGGTAATTTTAACATTGTAGCCGAGCGTAACAACGATATTTTACGTGGTATTTTAGAAAATTTAGCTAAAACTAC
>JBGSBN010000055.1:0-17740 GCA_041730515.1 Methylacidiphilales bacterium
AACAGGAAGTTACGCAAGTATGAGTTAAGGCTCTGCATTAGAAATTGCCCCAACTCGCGGAATAACCTTTAATGCTGCTGGAACAAAATCATTTACAACTACTGGTCAAACTTTAACTTTAAAATCAGATGCAACAGGAACAGCATATATTGGAAATACAAATAACACTACAATTTCAGGAAATGTAACTGTAGAACGTTTTATAAGCAGTGCTGGTCGAAGATGGAGATTTTTATCTTCACCAGTTCAATCTGCAACAGTTGCAAATTGGATGACTCAGTTTTATGTTACTGGCCCAGGTACAGCAGCCACTTTAGGTTTAGCCAATTCTAATGGATGGCATACTTCTCAAGCCAATATTGATTTCCCTTCAAGTATTACTACTACTTCTATAAGAACCTTCTCCGAAGCAAACTCTACATTAATCAATTTAAATGCTGGTTGGGCTAATTTAACTGGTACTAATCAATCATTAACAGCAGGTCAAGGATTTAGAGCATTTATTCGTGGTCCTCTTTCTGGCGGAAATGTGCAATTAGGTCCTTTAGCTAATGCCCAATCGCAAGCTGCATTTACCCTATCATTAACAGGTGCAATTAACTCAGGTGATATTACTCCACCTTCATTAACAAATAGTCAAACAGGTTGGAACTTATTAGGAAATCCTTACCCATGTGCATATAACTTTAACGCTCATTACGATGCAGCAATAGGTTCTGAAATTGCCAATATTGATCCAGTTGTTTACGCATACAACTCAACCGCAGGCACACCAGGTTATGTTAGTTTTAATGCATCTAGTAATACTGCAGCAGGTTTAACTGGAGGAATTATTCCATCAGGAGCAGGTTTCTTTATACAAGCTACAGGTATACCAACATTTATATTTAAAGAAACATATAAAACTACAACAGCATCAGCATCGGTTCACAAAACAGATATAAGTTATGTTGAATTTGGAATAAAATACTCAAAAGATACTTTACAAGGAGATTATATGGTTATAAAAATGTTTGATGGAGCTACATTAAACAGTGAATTATATGATATTAAGAAATTACAGAATGAAGATTTAAATTTATCTGCTTTTGGTGTTGATAATGTTGATTTAACCGCAAGTTGTATTCCATTTATTAGTGAAGAAACCCGCATTAAATTAAACATAGAAGCTGTAGAAGTAGGAACTTACAAATTTGATTTTACCAATATGGATAATTTTGACAAAGGTGTTTCTGTAAGTTTATTAGATAAATACAACAACAAAACTACTGATGTAAAAGCAAATACAAAATATACTTTTGAAATGGGTGGAGATGTAAACCAATGGGGAAAAAACAGATTTGAGTTAATACTTAACGGAAAAGCTACAACAGGTGTAAATAATACAATTGCTAAAAAAGCAGCTATCACCAACCTAACTGTTTATCCTAACCCTGCAACAGATGTTTTGAATATTTCTCTTTCAAACGGAACTGTAATTGAAATAGTTAATATTTATACTGTATCAGGCAAGTTGGTAAATAATATTAAACTAAACGGAAACCAAATTGACATTAGCCAATTAAACAATGGTGTGTATATGGTTGAAGTATTAACAGCAGACGGAAGTTTTAAAACAAAATTTGTAAAATAGTTGATAGTTAATAGTTGTCAGTTGATAGAAAATATAAAACTATAAACTACCAACTAACAACATTCTGACAATAAAACAATTCAAAAATAAATATCAATCAAAATGAAAAATATAGCAAAATTAATATTAACAGTTGCCATTTTAGTAAGCATAAACTTTGCAGCTAACGCACAACCAGGAAGCACTAGTACTGGTGGCGGATTTGATGATGAACCACAAGATGTACCTGTAGATGGTGGTATAGTTTTATTAGCAGCAGAAGGAGCAGCTTATGGTTATAAAAAGTTAAAAACTAAAAAATAATTTAGTTCCTTAATCATTAACAGGTTATTGCTTTTATATTTAAAAACAATAACCTGTTAATATTAGAATATAGAAAATGTTAATATTAATAAATAAAACCAAACAATTTAAACTAGTTGTTTATACAAAAGACTTAGCAATAGCAACAATTATGTTAGGTCTGTTATTGGCATTTTCAAAAATGGTAAAGTTTGTAGTGTTTTTGGTTCAAGAACTTAATAATCTATCCAATTCACTTTCTAATGAAATGGAAACCATAGATAGGACTTCTAAGCACATAATCACTTTGTCAAATGGCAGCAGGCATTGGGAAGTAAGCAATGAACTAAATTTAACAGCTGAAAATTTAAGTAGGCAGATATCAAACAATCAGGTTGTGATAATAATGAGTTTAATACTTTCGTTGGTGGCATTTGTAGTTTTATATTTTGCAATCGATTTTTTAATAGAATATACCCAAAAATTTAAACCATGGAGTATTATTTTGCTTTTAACTGCATTTATAAGTACAGTTTTTTATTCAGAATTTATTGATTTACGTAATAATGGTAATGGTTTCTTATTTTTATTTACTACTACTATAAGTATTATAACTGGTATAATTTTAATTGGGTACACCTTGTTATTTACAAATTACAGAAGTGTGGAAGAATAAGTTTTTATTTTTTTATTGAAAATTTTCTTCCGTTTTTAAATAGTTATTCCTCCAAATATTCCTTGTTTTGCATTTATGAATATTAAAATACCAACCATTTTTTTAAGTTTCTTTAATTTTAAAATCTAAAATTTATGACCAAGTAATAAATTTGAATACTTTTATCTATTTAATTTTGAGGATAATAAATTGTAGTTTTTTAGACTTTATAGATTTAATCATTTATAAATTGAAGATCTCCTGATTAATGACCGTTTCTAACATTGAAATATATTGATTTTAGTTGTTAGTCCAATCACGCCTTGTAAGATTAATTAAAAAGCTATTTTATCTACATTTTACCACTAAATTTTGAAGTAAAATAGTAAAAGAAAAGCAATTAAATTACAACTTTATGATATTTTTCTTCATCAAATTCTTTTTCGCTTTTTGCAATTACAATGGTTGCAACACCATTTCCAATAATATTTGTGATTGCTCTTGCTTCACTCATAAATTTATCAACTCCCCATAAAAAACCAAGTCCTTCAAGCGGTATGGTGTGCATTGATGCTAGGGTAGAGGCAAGTACCACAAAGCCACTTCCGGTAACGCCTGCTGCACCTTTTGATGTTAACATAAGTATTCCTACAAGCATTAATATTTCTTGAAAACTTAGAGGAACATTATATAATTGTGCTAAAAAAATAGCTGCCATGGAAAGGTATATAGATGTTCCATCTAAATTGAACGAATAGCCAGCGGGAATTACCAAACCCACCACAGGAACACTACATCCTGATTTTTCTAACTTATCCATTAAAGTTGGCAAGGCTGTTTCTGACGATGAAGTTCCTAAAACAATTAGAATTTCGTTTTTTATATATTTTAAAAATTTAAAAATATTAAGTCCATAATATTTCATAATAGAACCTAAAACTATTACTATAAATAATGCCATAGTTATATACACGCAAGCCAGCAGTTTACCAAGTGGAATTAGCGTATGTAAACCAAACTTTGAAACTGTAAAAGCCATGGCGCCAAAGGCAGCAACAGGGGCAAGGTACATTACATATTTTAGTAACTTAAATACGAATTTTGAACCCACATTTAATAAATCAATAATTGGTTTTTTCTTAGTGAATAAATTGAGTGAAATTCCAATAATAATTGCTACTAACAAAATTTGTATAGTTACATTGTCTTGTAAAAATTTTAACCAACTAAATGTTCCATTTCCTTGGCTTGTGTATTTAGAAACATCGGCAATTGGTATTTTAGTTCTATCAATATTTCCTGGTTTTAAAATTAAAGCTACTGCTACACCAATGGCCAATGATATGGTAGTTACAACTTCAAAGTAAAGCAATGATTTGATACCAATCCGCCCTACTTTTTTCAAATCGCCCATAGAGCTTATGCCTAATACAATTGTAAAAAAAATAATTGGGGCAATAAATACTTTTATGATACTGATAAATGAGTTACCTATAAACTCGAGTTTAATTCCCCAATGAGGATAAAAATGACCTAACAAAATACCTGAGATAATTGCTATTAACACATAAAATGTGAGGTGACTTATTATACTTTTTAATGTTGAGGTCATTGTTTAAATTTTATAAATTAAAATGCTGCTTGAACAGTAAATGCGCCAACTATTGTTTTTGAAGTGCCAATATCAATTTGAGAAAATGAAGCGCCATATTTTAAATTGTTTTCATCAACATATTTTGTTAACCCAACTGTCCATTCATTTCTTTTTTTGAGGATAGAATTAATGTTTTCTGAAAATTCAGCAGTAACTGATGAATACCTGAAATCAATACCATATTTCTTTTTATAAATATAACCTGTTTGCACATTATAGCCGTTACCTAATGAAAGAAATTGACTAATTTGAGTTGCTTTTAAAGCATTTACCGCAGTGGCATCAAAGTAAGTACCAGCGGTTACTTTTGCTGTGGCTAATATGTACTCAGTTAACAACGAAAAGCCTTTAAATTTAAAATGTAAATCAAAAGATACTTTTCTATAATCAGGTAATTTATTTTTTCCAAGCTTATCATATAAAAAAAAACTTCCATGTCCTTCGCCTACACCAAATGTTGAATCACTGACACCCACATTATAACTTCCAGATGCGCCAAAAGCTATTTTAGGTTTTTGTTCAACTTTTATATCTGCAATTTGGGTGTTGTTACCCTCTGAAAAAAATCCAAAAGGAAATACGTTAAGTCTTCCAGCATATTTTAATCCGCCTAAATCATAATCTGTTGGAGTTGTTCCAAAAGAGTTTCTGCCATCACCTGAAGTAACCGCTGCTTGCGGCACTATTCCTATCTTTCCTAAGTTAAATTTCAATTCAACAAATAAACCAAATTCTCTTCCTGTAGCGCTAAATTGTTCGCTAACTAAACTTCTATTAATAAATTGCAATTGGTTCTCCATGATGGTCATTTCTTTATTGTTCGCAAAAGTTTGAACTTGGCCAACAGTAAATTTTAAATTATTAATTGGTGTATATGATACCCAAGCATCTAGTAATGGAGAACTTAAACTAAAATCTGTTTGAAACAAAAAAGCTATTTTTTCATTCTTAGCTCTGCCTGAAAAATTTAAATAATTTCTTCTGGAATTCATAAAATATTTATTATTACTGGTACTATCTTTTTGAATACCCACGTATGGTTGAACCATGCCACCAATTTTAAAGAAGTAATTACCTTCGTTAAAATTAAAATTCAATCCTCTTCCAATTTTAGTATCTAAATCCAAAGGATTAGATACTGGTAATTCTTGGGCAGTTAGATGTAAACTTATTAAAAAAGTTATGCTTAGTATTATATTTTTCATTGTTATAATTTTTCGTTTTTTAAGTATCTGTGTATTGGTAACTTTTCGTCCTTTTTTGTTTTAAGAACACTAAAATTTACAAAACCATTTTGTCCTTCTGGTTCAAGTGTTTCAATGGCTAAGCCACAATTTTCTTGGTTCATGTAAACAATATATGTTCCTTTTCGGAAAACAATTTTTTCTGTGTTCACAATGGTTTTAACTTTCTGTTCAAATACACCTTCGTTTTTTTCGCTTTCAATTTCATATTCATTTACCAAATAACTTTCAACTTCAATTTCCTTGTCTAATGCCAATTCATCTACCGATATTCCAAGTACTTTTAATTTTGAAATAATATTTTGTTGGTTGTTTTCAATGATATATGCAAAGGGTTTATTTCTTGTCAAAACTGCCCTAGATTTTGATGCATTAAAAATGGTAACATCAATGTTAATTTCTTTTTCAGTTTCTATATCAATTACTTTTAATGGTTCAATACTTTTTTCTTTTTTACTAGTTACAACAGCCAAATTAGTGTTATTGTATTCGTTTTTTAAAAGTTCTTCAATTTCATTTAAGTTCTCGTACGCTGTTTTTAAATAAGAAATTCCAATAGAAAAAGTTGAAAATACCCTGCGCTTAAATGAAATTCTGCCAAGGCCTACACCTCTTATTTCCACTAAGGTTGAGATTGTATTTGCCAATGCAAAAGATGTGGCACTTGAACGTGCATTGTTTGAACCTTGATTAAAATGAATTTCGCCCATTACTTTTTCTGAGGTAAGATATTCTCGGCTTCTTATTCCATAAGTTTTTAACACGCTATCGGCATAATTCACAAATACATTTTTTGTATAATTTCTGGTTTTTTCAGGAACGTTCAAATTTCCAGAAGTCATAAACATGGCATCATAATACGTTGTAATGCCATAAGTACTTAATTGTGAAAATTCTTTTCTAAACGGTCTGAATTCATGAAAATCTATGGCAACATGCGGATTATAATCGCTGAAAGTTTGCTTTAAAAAATTACTTTCTTTAATCATTAACTTGGTTTGATCTCTGTTTAAATCTAAACCATTTGCGGCATATCTATTTTGTATTTCATATCCATCTATGTTGGCAATAGGAATAAATGCAATCTCTAATTTATTTAATAAATAGCTGTAAGTAGTATCATTTAATAATTTATCCATGATATACATAACACCTTCTGAACTTGCCATTTCATCACCATGAAGGCCTCCTTGTATAAATACTTTTAATTTCTTTTCATTTGATTTTTTATTTAAAACAATGAATGGAACTGATTTACCTTTTTGGCTTTCGCCAATATATTTAATGGAAACAATTTCGGAATGATTTTTTTGTAAGTTATTTATGAATTCAATTAATTCATTGTAATTAGTAAAACCTTTTTCTTTTTTAAAAGCAGGTGTATTTATTTCCACGTTTATTTCAGGAAAAAATTTTTCAGTAATTTTTTTTGATTGTGGACTGAAATCTTGAATGAAGTTTAGGCACAAAAATAAAAATGCAATTAAAACTAATCTATTCATAGTTAAAAAGAAATGGTGGTGATTAAATTTCCTATCCACTCATTATTATTTAATGGTTTTCCTAAAACATCTAAACTTCCAGATGAAACTTCTACATAGGTGGCAGATGCTTGTATTTTAAAACCATATCCTTTACTTAAATATTTACTAATACCTAATGTGTAATAATTGGGTCTATTATAAATAGAGCCATTGTTTAAGAATGAATTTATATCTGCCCTTAATGATGCATATCTTGCGTCAACAGATATCCTGCTTTTAAAAAAATATCCTGCTTGAATATTAAAGCCACTTCCCAGCATCATTCTTCCTTTTACATGGTTTTCAATATTAGGAATTCCATTTACATCAAAATTTGTAGAAAGGCTACCATCGGTTCTTACCTTGTAAAAAATATCGTTTGGCACACTAGCAAGTGTTTGAATGTACTCGCCAAGCAAACTAAAGCCTCTGTATTTGAATAAAAAATCAGCCCCATATTTAGTGAAATTTGGAAGAACTTCTTGTAAAGAATCGTTCAAATAAGTAATAGTATTTCCTTCGCCTCTTCTGCTACTTACTCCATAATTTATACTATAAATAAAACCTATTAAAAGTTTTGGTGTACGTTCTCTTATCTCATCAGCTTGTCTGAATTGGCCTAAATTATTAAACTTTCCAAAGGGTAAAAAGTCAATTCGTCCTCCAATTTTAAAACCACCCTTATCATTTTTTAATATATTTGGTCCATCTCCATTTGTTATTGCTAAAGCGGGTTTTATAAAAAAGTTTTTCCAAATTTTAAAATCACCATAAGTAAATATACCAAACTCTCTTACCACCCCAAAAGCCGATGTTATTCTGCTTCTCTCAGGTAATTGCAAAGCATTTGAACCCATTAAAAGTTCTAGGTTTTCGGTTGGTGCAATGCTTTGACCAAATTTGATTTGAAAATTAGAGCTTGGATTATAAGCTATCCATGCATCAAATAGTGAACCGTTGGCATCATCGCCTATTTCTGGAGTGCCACTAAAATCAAGTTGTATGCGATACTCTATTTTATATTTTGGTAAATCTCCTCCAACTCTTAATCTGAGCCTTCGCATTCTAAATCTGTTATAAACATCGGTTGTACCTAAACTATCATTTGAATTATATTTTACTTCTAATGAAGGTTGCATATAACCGTTAATGGTTGTTTCAGAATTGTTTTTGCCAGTAAACTTTAAGCCTTCTCCAAAAGTATATTTATTCAATATAGGATTTTGTGATGATACAAAAAGGCTTGTAAAAATGAAACTGGTTAGTATAAAATATTTTAATTTCATATATTTTTATTCAAAATTTCCTTTAACTATAACTTCCTTATTTTCCATCATTAATTTTCCTTTTGCAAATACATCTATCAAATCAAAGTTATTATCCAAACAGCAAAAATCCGCATCAACACCTACCTCAATGATACCTTTGTTTTTTAAGCCTAAATTAGTGGCAGGATTTAAGGTTATTAATTTTATTGCATCTTCAATTGCAACTTCTTTACTTGCAATAAGTTCTTTTACTTGTTTGTAATTCTGATCTATTGGAGCTCTTCTGAAACCGATTAGTTTGCCATTTTCATCTAATTTATCAAGTCCTGCATTTCCATCACTACTAAAAGTCATTTTATCTATTGATATGCCACTCTCAATGGCATACAATACTGCTTTGTATGGGTCGGTATATTTTGATGCCCCCGTTGTTATATCAATCATTCCGCCTAGTTTGGCAAATGCTATTGCTTCATCAAAAAGTGCTTTGGTTCTGCCAACATGAGTAGGAGAGATGTGTTTAATTGGAAACTCATGTTCTTGAACTAATTTGAACAAAATATCCATTTTGGGTTTTAAGTTTCCTAAATGTAAATGAAGAATTCCTTTTTTGTTAGCAATCATACCGCCAACTGTAATTTGTCTTAACATTCTTAGTAATTCTAAATCAGTCGGGTACGATGAACGTATATCGGTAATTGCTATTTTGCAACCCAATACTTTATCAATAAAAATCATGTCGTCTTGTATGGTATTGGTTATATAAGTTGGCTCAATACCATAATACCCCGTAAACATAAAAGCTGAAAGTCCTTCGCTTTCCAATGATTTTACTTTGGCATATAAATTTTTTATACTTCTGGTTGTGCCATCAGTTCCTAATAAACCAACAACAGTTGTAGATCCACAAGCTATTAACTCAGATAACATTATTTCTGGTGTCATTGAGGCGAAGCCATTTTTTCCGCCTGCACCAGTAATATGTATGTGTTGGTCAATAAAACCTGGTGTAACAGTTTTTCCTGCCGCATCCCAATAGTTACATATTTTATTATCTATTTCTATCTTATTTTCAATAGCTAGAATTTTTCCTTCTCCTGTAAGAATGTCTTTTGTCCCAAGATGTTTTGGGCTATATACGTTTGCATTTTTTATTAAAAGCATAAACCAAAATGATAAATTAAAAGTGTAATTAACGAAACTGCGATTGGAATAAAATTCCGTTTAACAATATCCATTGATGAAACGCCTGCTATTTCTGCTGTGGCTAATAATATTCCAGCTAACGGACTTAAAGCTCTTCCCATGGATGCCGAAAGATTCATTGGTAATAAAATAGATGTGCTTGCTACGCCAAATTTTGCCGCAGCATTTGGAATTAATGGACCAAATGCAAAAAATGCTGCATTGCCACTTCCCATTAAAATTGCAGCTAAAAAAATCATAATTGTCATGATTATGCCAAGTCCAATAGCGCCAAATCCTAATGATTGCGATATTGAAATTAAACCGTCAATAAATCCAATTGAGATTAAGCCATTAGCAAAAACTTCGGCAGCAATAATTAGTGTTACTACTGTTTTAAAAATATCGCCCATGCCATCAAAAAATATTTTAAATGATGAAAATAAATTTTTAATATCTCGAGTTTTTATTAGTTCGAATATAATTGCAACAAACAAGCTAATTAACATTGCTGTTGTGGTTTCAATTTTTAGTTTTACAGGAAAAATTGTGAATACACCCGAAAAAAGTAATAAGATTACTAAAGGAAGTATTGGTATAATGGCATAAATAGCAGGAGCAGAATTACTTTCTTTTTCCTTTTTTAAGTTATTAATAGGCATGAGTTGATCTTTTTTATCGTAATATTTATTTACAAAAAAATAAGAAATCATTAAAACAAAATTTAAAATAATGGCTATGGGCAATTGCATATCAACAAAATATGGTACTGTATCAATTTTTGCAATTTGTGTTGCCGATGCGGTGATAACTGATGCTGGTCCTATACAAAAAGCAGTGGTACTTGTAATGATAGAAACTGCTGCCAACCTGCTAACTCCTAAACTAATTAAAATTGGAAAAACTGATGCCATTAATAATAATCCTAAACCTGCTGCCGATGGGACACAAATAAATAATATTTGACCAATTGGAACCACACAAACTGCTGCAAGATGAGGATGTTTTTTTAGAAATGATAACGGTTTAAGAGCAATTTTAACCAATGCTTCTGATGCACCAATCTTGTCAATATAAGCCACAAAACCACCAATTACCATAATCATTAAGCCCACATTTGCGTTGGTGTTGGATAGCGATTCTTTAATGAACTCAAAAGTATCAACCACTAAAAAACTTTCCTTTTTAACAGCCATAGGGTTAAAAAAATCAATGATACCTTTTGCAAAAAGCATGATTACACCTGCAATTAGCAGTACAGCTTGAGCAAAAAAGTTTTTTATTAATAGTCTTGCAACTATTATAATAACAAATAATGAAAGTATAAGTCCAAAGTATTGCATAAAGTTTTAATTAAAACGGTGAGCCATCAACCTTTGTTCCCGGACTGAATTTGCTTGTATTTACTTTGGTATGCTGCACAAAATTACCTGATACATCAGGGTTTCTGGTGTATGATTCATTTGGGTCATTAGACCAAGGTTCAATGTTGATTGAGAGAAGAACAATATTAAAAGAGTCTGTAATATTTATA
This sequence comes from Methylacidiphilales bacterium, assembly GCA_041730515.1. GTDB lineage: Bacteria > Bacteroidota > Bacteroidia > UKL13-3 > UKL13-3 > JAAFJM01. The sequence goes on from JBGSBN010000055.1 coordinate 10,979, forward strand.
AAATCTCCTCCATTAGTTATATTCAATTGACCCCCAGAAGCTTTTTGAACAATGGCATTTCCAAATGTTCCAGTTGGTGTTCCTCCTCCAAAAATTACTATGACTTTTTGTGGTTGTAAAATAGTACCATTAGGTATAATATGTCTAGGCGAATTGCTTACAAAGGCAATAGAATCATAAATTTTAAAACCACTTAAATCAATTGGCTTTGTTGAATTGTTGTACAATTCAATAAATTCATCTCCATTGGCATCTCTAACTCCATCACCATTTGCATCCCCATCTGCCAATGGTGTAGCTGGGTCGTATAAAATTTCATTAAAAATTAGATCAACAGGGCTTGGCAAAGGCACATCATCATCTTGTATATTAAGGGTTAAAGTTTTTGTTCCTTTTACTGTTCCACCATATACTGAATCAATGCTTATTATTACGGTTTCGTTACTTTCTTTTATAGTATCTTGTATGGTTTTAACTTTAATTGTTGCAGTTTGAGTTCCTGCTAGAATTATAATTCTGTCGGGAATAGAATCATAATCTTTTTTTATAGTAGCGCTACCAGAATATGAAATTTTTACCTCAATATTATTTAACGACACTATATCTAACTTTAGAGTAATATCCAAAGAATCATTATCTTCTAAAAAATTAGTTTTGTTTGAAGACAAACTTACTGCGTCTGGAATAATCACAATTATTGGTTTTTCAGGCTCAATATCTTCTGTTTTGCAGGAATTAAAAAAAGTTAGTAATAGGATTGAACCTAATAAAATGGTATATTTTTTCATGTATTTAATTTTTTATGATTTTAAATTTTGCCCAAATGTCATTTATTTTTAGTTCTAAAAAGTAAACTCCGTTTGCCAATGCCTGAATATCTTTTTGGTTTGATTCAATTTTACCAGAATCTACAACAACTCCTAACAAATTGCTGATTTTAAATTCTTTGATTTCAATTTCAGATTCAATATTAATTATATTTTGTGTTGGATTTGGGAATACTTTTATTTTTATCTTATTAATTTCTTTAGTATTTACTTGGTTGGATATTATAACATTTACTGAGTCTGACTTTCCACTTCCATCATTTGAAAGTGCTTTTACCCTTACAATTCCATTAGCTTTAGCGGTTAGCAATCCTTTATTGTTAATGGTTGCTAAATTAGTTTTGTCTACAGACCAAGTAACACTTGTATCACTTGCATTTCTTGGCAATATATTTGTGAAAAAATTAAGCGTTTCATTTGGCTCGGTAATATCCAATATATTTCCAGAAGTAAATATTTTTAAAGATGAAACTTTAATATTTTGACCTGAAATAGTAATATTTATTGTGTCTGACACATTACTTCCATCATTAGCATTAGCTATTACTCTTACCATTCCATTATTTTTAGCAGTTAATACTCCATTACTACTTATTGTTGCAATTGATGGATTATTTACACTCCAAGTAACATTTGTATCAGTAGCATTTTTAGGTAAAATGTTTGCAATCATAGCCAATGTACCATTTGCTTTTGTTATGCTTACCGCATTTCCTTCAGTACCAATTATTATTGATGAAACTTTAAAAAATTGACCAGAAATGATTATGGTTATAGAGTCTGATTTTAAACTTCCATCATTAGATGTAGCTTTTACTTTTACTGTTCCGTTATCTAAAGCGGTTAGCGTTCCTGTAGTGTTTATTGTTGCAATATTTTTGTTGTCAACATCCCAATTTACTGTAGTATCCGTTGCATTTTTGGGAAGTATATTTGTAAAAAAATTTAATGTGCCATTTGGTTGTGTAATATTTCTCAAGTTGTTTTGGCTACTTATACTTACTGAAGAAACTAATATTGCGGGAATTATTTGACCGGTGATATTAATACTTCTAGTTGCAAAAATGCCACTTCCATCATTGGCAGTTGCAGTTACAACCGAATTTCCATTGGTAATAGCAGTTAATATTCCATTGCTATTAATTGTAGCCACACCAGGATTAGTTACTGACCAAGTTACGGTGGTGTCTTTTGCATTTAAAGGTAAAATACTTGCTATTATTTTAAGTGTACCACCGTTTTGAGTAATGCTATTTATGTTATTTTCTCCACTAATAACAATGGTTTTAACTTTTAAATCTGCACAAATTGGATACACACATTTAGATTTGAAAATTGTTGAAGTACTATCGGTACAATTTAAAGCACCATAAGTCCAATTTCCTAAGCTATTTTTAAATGCCCACGAGCCTGTATATTCCCAAGGTTTGCCTGTTCCATTTACATTTACATCGCCAAATGTTTCTACTACTTCTTTCACTTTAAATAGCTCAACTGCATCATTTCCGTTTTGAGAAACAGTTCCAGTTGTATCTAACAAAATTACATTAAACAATGGCCAGCAATCATTAAAGTAGGAAGCAATAACTGCTGTATCTCTTACCAACAATATGTTACTCCCTTTTGATACAAATATTGGTGGAAACCTATATTCTTGTCCATTGCTTCCTCCACCATTATTTGCAATACCAATTCCATATATACTTAAATTTGAAATATTACTATCTGCCACTAAGTGAATTGTTTTACCTGATGATGCCCCAGCACTAGTTCTAAAGTCAGTTATACCTTTTAAGCTTAATCCATTTGCACATTGAATACATGTTTCAAAACATGCCGACTTAAAAATACTATCTGATTTTAAAATAGAGTATCTTCTAATTGACCCACCAATTAATGCTGTGCAAGAACTTGTGTTTGAAAAGTTTTCTTGCAATATTGTGTCTAATACAAATTTGTAAACAAGGGTATCAGTGGTTAACTGTAATGTAACTTCCCATAATCCATCATTATCAGAATCAAGCATTTGATTACAACTATTACACCAGTTATTAAAATTACCTGCAATTGATACTTTAGTGAAATTTGAATTATATTGATTCATATCTATTTTAAATGTTACCATGCGGTTTATTGGAATATTAAAAGCCATACCATTTATATCAGTTCCTGGTGAAAATGTTTTTGTATTACCAAGTATGCTTCTATGTTGAACAAACACGCCTGTAATGTCGGGTGAGCGTGTGTAAGCTTCATTAGGATTATTGGACCAAGGTTCAATATCAAGCGATAAGATGAAATTATTTGCAGAATCTCTTACAGTAATTGTATCACCTGCATTGGTTAAATTCAAATCGGAAGTAGTAGCTGTTTGAATAATGGCGCCTCCAAATGAGCCAGTAGGAGTTCCTCCTCCAAAAACTACAAATGCTTTTTTAGGTTGAATAATAGTGCCATTTGGTATAATATGTCTCGGAACATTATTTCTAAGGCCAAGGCCATCAAAAAGTTTGTAACCACTTAAGTTCATTGGTACTAAAGAATTATTGAAGAACTCAATAAATTCATCGTGACTTGAACTTCTGATTCCGTCACCATTTGCATCTGCAGTTGATAAAGTATCTCCCGGATCATACAAAACTTCATTAATTATTAACTGCGCGTTACTATTTTTACAAATAAAAAATGCTAAAACAAAAAGTAGGTGTATTTTTTTCATTTTGATTTATTTACGTTATTGAATTTTTAAATAATAAACAAATAACAGTTTCAAAACACTATAATTGCCATACCAATTATTTTAAATTAAAGATACCAATTATGTCAATTCTATTAAATAAAATTGTAAATAATTACAATGTTCAGGTTTTGAATTCAAAAGTAATTGATAATGACAAATTGTATTTGAAAATTTACAAATTGCTTAAACAAATGATAATTTCTATGGAAATTCCAGAAGAAATTACACTACCCACATCGCGAAGTTTAGCTCAAGCACTTAAAGTGTCAAGGAGTACCATTTTAAGAGTTTATGACTTTCTTATATTAGATGGCTTAATCTTCTCAATGCCTTCTTCGGGCTATACCATAAAAAAGAAAGATTATATACAAACAATTGCACCAAATTTTAAAGAACAAGAATTTGAAAATTTATCTGAAATTGGTAAATCATTTTTAAAAAATAACCAGCATATCATTTCAAACAGTGACGAAAATTTGGCTTTTAGTCCCGGATTACCTCCATTAGATATTTTTCCGGTATCTCAATGGAAAAACTTATCAAATATGTATTGGAAGGAAATAAAATTTTCAAATTTATCTTACTCTCCATCTTCAGGTATTGAAAAATTGAAAATTAATATTGCGAATTATTTAAACTTGATTCGAAATTTAAAATGTGATAGCAGTCAGGTAATAATAACTTCTGGCTCCTTACAATCGTTGTATTTATTAGGTTGTGTTTTATTAAATCCAGGAGAGAAAATTTTTCTTGAAAATCCCACTTTTCCTAATGTAAAATCAATTTTTACAGGATTAATGGCAGACATCATTGGGGTGTCAATTGATGAGCAAGGCATTAGTATTGATTACATGAATGAGTTAAAAATAAAATCTAAACTTATACATATTACTCCATCTTGTCATTATCCGATAGGAGTAAAAATGACTCTGGAAAGACGTTTACAATTATTAGAATATGCCCAAATAAATAATTCTATAATTATTGAAAACGATTACGAACATGAATTGAATAATTGGAATAAACCATTACCCTCCATTTTTAGTTTAGATAAAAATCAGAGAACTGTTTTCCTTGGAACTTTTAACAGGCTGTTACATCCATCATTGAGAATTGGATATATGGTTGTCCCTGAAAAATTAAAATTACCAATTGAACTTTTACTTAAACACTCTCATCGATTTGTAGCTCCATCAATACAAGTGGTACTGAATCAGTTTATTGAAAAAAAATATTTATTTGAACATATAAGCAATGTGGTGAAAACAACTGAAAATAGAAAGCAATTTTTCGAAAATAAATTTATTGAAATTTTTAAGGATTCTGATTTGTTTTTAGAAAAAAATGAAACTTTAAGTCTTCAATTATTAGTGAAATTGAAAAATGGAATTTTGGACAATGACATTGTTTCTGTTTTAGGAAAAAATAATATCAGTGTTCACTCTTACAACAAGTGTTTTATTGAAAAATCTGAACAGCAAGGAATAATTTTAGGACATAGCTCAATTCCTAAACCAACTATTAGAAATAAGTTGAATCAAATGTACTCGATTATAAATAATTTGAGTGATTAATTGGTATGTAAATAAATTTATATTTGGTATGTAAATCTACTATTTTTAAAAAACTATTTTTACAAAATAATTATTATGAAAAAAGTTTTAAATATCTTACTTTCAATTCTTTTAATAAGTTCTGCTTCCTGTAATAAAGAAGAGGATGTTGTAAAAAACATTGCTAATAACACTTTAGACTCTTCCAAACTAAAAGGCACCTCGGAATTTATATTTACAAGTTTTACTCCATTATCAAATAAACCAATAAAAGTTTACTTTCATATACCAACAAATTCTACACCAACAACACCAATTTTATTTGTTCTACATGGCAATGAAAGAGATGCATTATTCAGCAGAAATCAGCTAATAGTAAGTGCTAATCAACTTAATTTTATGGTGGTAGCTCCCGAATTTAATGAAAAGTATTATCCTGGTGGCGATGCATTTAATTTAGGAAATATTTTTATTGATGGCGATAATCCTTCACCGCAAACTTTAAATGCTGAAAACAATTGGACTTTTTCTGCTATTGAACCAATTTTTGAATATTTTAAACTTAGAACTGGTAGTCTTGTTTCAACCTTTGATATGTTTGGACATTCAGCTGGTGGTCAATTTGCACATAGGTTTTTACTTTTTAAACCAATGGCCAAATTAAACAAAATAGTAGTTGCTTCTTCGGGTTGGTATACCATGTTCGATAATACAATTGATTTTCCGTACGGAACTAAAAAAAGCCCGGCAGAACTAAGTAATTATGGTACTATCTTTAATAAAAAAGTTTATGTAATTATAGGTGCTAACGATACTGATCCAAACTCAGATGCCTTGAGACATAACGATATTGTAGATAAGCAAGGATTAAATAGACTACAAAGAGCACAATACTTTTACACACAATCGCGCAATACTGCCGCAAAAACAAATGCTTCCTTTAATTGGGAGTACTCGGTTTTACCTAAAGTAGATCATGATTTTACCGCAACATCTGCGGCTGGAGCTGCATTATTATACAACTAAAAATAAATCAAAAAAATATGAAATCAAAATTTTTACAAATCATTCTTTTATTAATTACAGTAAATGTAAGTGCGCAAACAACAATTGAAAACTTTTCCTATGGAACACCATCTGGAACCATTGCTGATTCCATAACAAACCCATCAATAGGTGGCTCTATTTGGAGAAGACATAGCGGTTCAAATGGCCAAGCAACATATTTGGGTACATCATTAACTTATGCTGGTTATTCTTCATCTGGAATTGGAGGTTCTGTTGGATTTTCATTTACAGCAAATGCTGCTCAAGACTTAAATAGGTCAACTATTCCATACACTTCTGGTAATGTTTATGTTTCATTTTTATTAAGTGTTTCTGCAAGTGGAAATATGATTACAAATGATTCTTACTTTCTACATTTAATGGATACTGCAGCACCTACCGTGTTCAGAGCCAGACTTCATATTAGGGCTGGTACCACAGCAGGCACTTTTAGAATTGGTTTGGGAAAGTTTGGTACAGCTACACCAGATTCTACAATTAATTATTCATTAAATACGCCTGTTTTGGTTGTGATGAAATATGGTTTTTATCCAGGCGCTTTAAATGATTCTGTTACTGCTTATGTTTTCACCAG
>JBGSBN010000056.1:0-17570 GCA_041730515.1 Methylacidiphilales bacterium
CCGCTCATTACGACCATTTAGGAAAATTTGGACCAGCTATTTTTCCTGGAGCAAACGATAATGCGAGTGGCATAGCCATGATGCTTGACTTGGCAAACAATATTGTAAAAAATCCTTTAGATTTTTCAGTATTGTTTATAGCATTTGCAGGCGAGGAAGCAGGTTTACTTGGTTCGTATTTTTATACCGAAAACGCTTTGGTACCCTTAAATAAAATGGCCTTGTTAATTAATTTAGATTTGATGGCTACTGGCGATAAAGGTCTTACTGCAGTTAATGCCACTGAGTTTCCTGATGAGTTTAAACTTTTGCAAAATGTAAACGAACAGGGAAGTTATTTGCCCACCATTAATCCAAGAGGAAAAGCAGCCAATAGCGATCATTATTATTTTACCGAAGCTGGTGTAAAATCTTTCTTTTTTTACCTGATGGGCGATTATCATTTTTACCACGATATTGACGATAAAGCAAGCGCAGTAACCTTGAGTAAATACAATGAAGCCTACCAATTGGTTTACGACTTTGCAAATACTTATGTAAAGCAGAGTATTGCTAATTTTAAAAATATAGACGTACAAAAAAATTAATGAGTTCCATTAAAAAACTAGCTGGACAAACCGCTGTATATGGTTTAAGTACTATTCTAGGTAGGTTTTTAAACTATTTGTTGGTTCCATTGCACACAGCACTTTTTTCTAAAGCCGATTTTGGTACAGTAGCTGAAATGTATGGATATGTATCGTTTTTAAACGTAGTAATTATGTATGGAATGGAAACCGCTTATTTCAGGTTTTCGAATGATAACAAAGAAAACCCAAAAGTATTTTCAACTGCGCTGATTTCCATTTTAACTACTTCCATTCTGTTTATGGCAACTGTGGTGTTTTTTGCCCAACCAATTGCCAATACCATTAGGTATCCTGAACATGCGGAGTATATTACTTATTTTGCATTTATAATTGGTTTAGACGCACTTACATTTTTACCTTTTGCATTATTGCGTCAGCAAAATAAGGCGCTAAAGTTTGCCTTGGTAAAAAACATCAATATTTTTAGCAATATATTGTTCAATTTATACTTTTTAATGCTTTGCCCATTTTTACAACACAAAGGTTATGAAATGCCATTGTACGATGGAAATATTGGCATAAAATATGTTTTTATTAGTAATTTAATTGCAAGTATTATTACCATTCCATTGCTGTTTATGGAATTTAAAAAAATAACTATTGGATTTGATCAAATTATTTGGAAACAAATGATAAAGTATGGTGCGCCATTAATTATAGTAGGATTTGCGGGAATGATTAACGAAACATTGGACAGGGTTTTAATCAAATATTTGTATCCAGATGCTAGTTTGGCAAATGAAATGAATGGAATTTATGCCGCCAATTACAAACTTTCTATTTTAATGACCTTATTTATTCAAGCATTTAAATTTGCCGCTGAACCTTTCTTTTTTAGTCATTCTAAAACATCGGATAAAAGAACAATTTATGCAGTGGTAATGGATTATTTTATCATTATCTGTTTAAGTTTATTTTTGGTAGTTACTTTATTTATCGACTTTTTTAAACATTTTATTGATGCAAAATTTTATGCTGGCTTACATGTGGTGCCAATCCTTTTGCTGGCCAATATGTTTTTAGGTATTTATTATAATCTTTCTATTTGGTACAAACTAAGTAATAACAACAAAAAAGGAGCTAAAATTTCGCTAATGGGGGCAGCTATTACCATTGTGTTAAATTTTATTTGGATTCCAATTTATGGCTACACCGGATCGGCTTACACTACCCTTATCTGTTATTTTACCATGATGACCGTGTGCTATTTAATGGGTAAAAAATATTATCCAATTGAATACAATCTGAAAAAGTTTTTTGGCTACACCATTACAGCCATTTTATTATTTCTTATTGGAAAATTAGCTGCTGATTTATTTGCCGAAACTCCAATACTATATGGCATTAATACCTTGTTATTATTGACTTTTATAGGTATTGCATTTATAGTTGAAAAACGATTTAAAACCATATTTAATCAATAACAAATGATGAAAATAAAAATAATTAATACATCGAACAATGAGTTGCCAGCATACGAAACTGAACATGCAGCTGGAATGGATTTAAGGGCTTTTATAAGTGAGCCAATTTTTTTAAATGCCAATGCAAAAGCCATTGTTCCTACAGGGTTATTTATGGAAATTCCAGTGGGTTTTGAAGCGCAAGTACGACCAAGAAGTGGCCTAGCTTTTAAACATGGAATTACGGTATTAAATAGTCCAGGAACCATTGATGCAGATTATAGAGGCGAGGTAAAAGTATTATTGATTAACCATGGAACTGAACCCTTTGAAATAAAGAATGGGGAGCGCATTGCACAAATGGTAATTGCAAAACACGAAACAGCAACTTGGGAAATAGTTACCGAACTTAGCGAAACCGGAAGAGGTCAAGGCGGATACGGAAGTACAGGTAAATAAGGCTAGTAAATCAATTGAATAACATGCATTTACAATTTGCCTTATAGGGTTTATACTTTAAAAATAAACGCCCTTATACACCAAGTCTGTTTATAAAAACATTTGATAGCTGAATAAATCTATTTATTTTCGCCCTTCGAATTTTATTAATTCACTCAAATAATCATGACAAAAATAAAAGTAGCCAACCCTGTGGTTGAATTAGATGGCGATGAAATGACACGCATTATCTGGAAATTTATTAAAGACAAATTGATTTTACCATACCTAGATTTAGATATAAAATACTATGATTTAGGAATGGAATATAGAGACCAAACCAACGACCAAGTTACTATTGATGCTGCTGAAGCCATTAAAAAATATGGTGTTGGTATAAAATGTGCTACTATTACTCCGGATGAACAGCGAGTAAAAGAGTTTAGCTTGAAACAAATGTGGAAAAGCCCTAACGGAACTATTCGTAATATTTTAGATGGAACTGTTTTTCGCGAACCAATTGTTTGTAAAAATGTACCTCGTTTGGTTCCAAACTGGACCGCTCCTATTTGTATTGGCCGTCATGCTTTTGGCGATCAATACCGTGCAACTGATTTTGTAACCAAAGGCAAAGGTAAATTAACTGTAAAGTTTGAAGGCGAAGACGGAACTGTTCAAGAATTTGAAGTTTACAATTTTAAAGGCGATGGTGTAGCCATGGCTATGTACAATACCGATGAAAGTATTCGTGGTTTTGCACATGCTTGTTTTAACCAAGCTTTAGGCAAAAAATGGCCTTTATACCTTTCTACTAAAAACACCATTTTGAAAAAATACGATGGTAGATTTAAAGATATTTTTGAAGAAATATACCAAGCAGATTACAAAGCAAAATTTGTAGAAGCAGGAATAGTTTACGAACATCGTTTAATTGACGACATGGTAGCATCGGCTTTAAAATGGAATGGAAATTTTGTTTGGGCTTGTAAAAACTATGATGGTGATGTTCAGTCGGATACAGTAGCACAAGGTTTTGGCTCATTGGGTTTAATGACTTCAACTTTAATTACACCTGATGGAAAAGTAATGGAAGCAGAAGCAGCTCATGGAACTGTAACTCGCCATTTCCGCGACCATCAAGCTGGCAAACCAACGAGCACTAACCCAATTGCAAGTATTTTTGCTTGGACCCGTGGATTAGAGTTTAGAGGTAAATTAGATGGCAACCAAGAATTAGTTAATTTCTGCCATGCCTTAGAAGCTGTTTGTATTGAAACAGTAGAAAGTGGTAAAATGACTAAAGATTTAGCCGTTTGTATTCATGGAAACAAAGTAACCTTAGGCGAACATTATCTAAATACACAAGATTTTTTAGATGCAATTGATACTAATTTAAAAGCTAAATTAGCTTAAATAAATTTTACTTAAAATCAAAAAGCCTCGAAATTCGAGGCTTTTTGATTTTAGGGGAATAGGTAATTGGGTAATAAGGATAAAGATAATTAATTATTACTTTGTAACTTAATTGTAAATAGTATTAATTTGCTAAACAATGCAAAACAAAAAATTAAAATTTTTAATTTTATTTGGTGTTTATTATTTTTTAAATATTAATAATAAAACAAAAGCACAAGTTATTTGCAACCAATGTGCTATAGCAAATCCCATTAATACTGGACTTGTGGCCTGCTATCCATTTAGTGGAAATGCGCAAGACCAATCAGGTTTTAACAACCATGGAACAAATTTTGGAGCAGTATTAACAACAGATAGATTTGGAAACTCAAATTCTGCCTATTCATTCAATGGAAGTTCATACATTTTAGTTCCTAACTCAACAAGTTTATCTTCACCAAGTTCAAGCGTCACTATAGCATTTTGGGCAAATACATCGGTTTGGTCCGTTTGGTCCGGGGTAAATTACGGTTCTATTTTAAGTAAATCAAATTCTGCAACTACTTGCCAGTATAGAGTTTCTTTGATTGGAACAGGAATTTCAGGAATTATTAACAACAAAATTTGGGACTATTTTATAGGAACAAATGAATTAAACAAATGGGACTTCTTCGTTGTTATAATGAATAATAATACGTTAAATTATTACAAAAATGGTGTTTTTATTGGACAGAATTCTAGTCCTTCAACATTTTCTTCAAGCACCAACAATCCACTTTATATTGGTAAAGATGACCCTGGCTTTACCGATTATTACACTGGTAAAATTGATGATATTAGAATATACAATAGAGCATTAACCTATAGTGAAGTAGTTACTTTATACAATTTTCAAAACTCATTAACTGCCAATGCAGGACAGGATAAAATTATATGTATTGGTGATAGCGTTCAACTAAATGGTTCTGGTGGACCAAAATATAAATGGGATAATGGGACATTTTTAAGTAATGATACCATTGCCAATCCTTTTACAAGAACTTTAAATACAAAGGATTATATTTTAACTGTTTCGGATGGAGTATGCGAAGACAAAGACACAGTAAAAATAACTATAGAAAGTAAGCCATTGATAAAGGTTACTGGTAATAAAATAATTTGTTTAGGGGATAGTACTCAATTAAATGCTATTGGTGCTAATAAATTTATTTGGTCCAATGGAATTTATCTAAATAGCGACACCATTTCGAACCCAATTGCGAAACCAAGCACTAATACTACCTTTATTGTTCAAGGATTTATTGGTTCTTGTTCAAATAAAGACACAATCACAATTAATGTATCAACACTCACTCCAAATGCAGGATTAGATAAAAGTATTTGCATCGGAGATAGTGTGCAATTGAATGCGAGCGGAGGCTTAAAATATGAATGGTTAACCAATAATACACTTAGCGACACAAGTATTTATAACCCAATTGCAAAACCAACCACCAACACCAAATATTATGTTTTAGTAAGTGATGGCACTTGCAAACGAAAAATTGATTCAGTACAAGTTTTCGTAATTAGTAAATTGATTACAGATGCAGGAAAAGACACTAGCTTTTGTAAAAGTGATAGTATCCAATTAACAGCTATTGGTGGATCAAGTTTTATTTGGACTCCTAGCACAGGATTAAGTCAAAATAACATCCCAAATCCCAAAGCTAGTCCAACCACTACCACAGATTATATTTTAACATCCCAATCAGGTAGTTGCCTTTCTAGCGATACTATACAAATTATAGTAAATGAAAAACCCTCAATTAATGCTGGCTTAGATAAAACTATTTGCAAAGGAGAATCCTATTTAATAAACGCTATTTCAAATGCAGACAATTTTACTTGGTCTCCAAATTACTTTCTTGACAATTATTTACTCAAAAACCCAACAACAACAACAGACACAAGTTTACAATATGTTGTAAAGGCAGAAAACTCAAGCAATAGGTGCATAAACTTTGATACTGTTAAAATTACAGTTAATAATCCTAATGCCAGTTTTAAACCCTCTATGATGCTAGGTATTGTTCCATTAACAGTAATATTTAATAATACAAGCACACCAAAAAACACAAATAATTTTTGGGACTTTGGAAACAGCGATACTTCTAGTTTAACTAACCCATCTGTAACTTATAACAAAGTTGGTAAATACAAAGTAACGCTTATTGTAACTGATACAAACAATTGTAAAGACACAACATATGATGAAATAATAGTAAATGGAAGTATAAGATTAAATATTCCAAATGTATTTACCCCAAACTATGATAATTTAAATGACGTTTTCAAAATAATTTTCTCTGATTCGAGCCAAATAGAAAATGTAACCGGCACCATTTGGAACAGATGGGGAGGTTTAATTTATGAACTTAGCTATCCAACAAACAGTTGGTGGGATGGAACTTATAATGGAAACTACTGTTCAGAAGGTATATACTTTTATATTTTTAGTATTAAAACCATTTATGGAGAAATATTTGAATACCACGGAACAGTAACATTAATTAGATAAATAATTCTATCTGTTTTTGTGTCTATTCTTAATCAACAAAATTTATAAGCTTTGCATGTTTAAAGACAATAACCATAAAGAAATCAATGTCGTTTAGTTAAGCTTTTTTATAGTTATAAACATTTGGTTGTTAATTATTTAACAACTTATTATGTTTGATTTTTAAAAGATTATCCTTTATATTTGAGGGTATAATAAAGGCCCTTTCTCGGAAGCCACAGAAATTTAAAATTTAGAGAAAAAACAATTGAAAACTTAAACCAACTAATTGAAAATGAAGACTATCACTGCCGTTCCAAAAACGGCTTTCAAGGGGTATTTAGTCGTAACAGAAAATTAAATTTCAAAAATTTGATAACGTTTATAAGCAAAGGTGTAAAAAGTTCTCTTCAGCGAGAGTTAGATTCTTTCTACAAAGATTTATCTGATAGTGAGTTTAATATCCGTGAAGTTACTAAAGGTGCATTTACTCAAGCTAGGGCAAAGTTAAAACACGAGGCATTTATTGAGTTAAATGATAACGTAGTAGAATCGTTTTATACTGAAGCTCCATTTAGAACATGGAATAACATGCGTTTATTGGCTGTTGATGGGTCCAGATTAATGCTTCCAAAACACCCAAGTGTAATTAAAGAGTTTGGAGAATATGGCTTTGGTCCAAACGCTGACAGTAAACAATCTTTATCTATTGCTTCTTTACTTTATGATCCTTTAAATTATATTACTGTTGACTCCCAACTTGCCCCTTATTCAAGTAGTGAGAAATCTTTGTTGTTAAAGCATTTAGAAAGTGATAAGATAAAACAGGGCGACTTACTTTTATTGGATAGAGGTTATCCAAGTATAGCATTAATCTTTTTGTTGACGGCAAGTAATATTGAGTTTTGCATGCGAATGAAAGAAGACTGGTGGCTTCCCGTTAAGGCTTTTTCTGATAGTGGAGAAAAGGAGCGAATTGTTAGCTTCAAACTACCTAAAAAAGATTATGCTGCGCTAAAAGATTATCCCCAAATAAGAGACCAGGAAATTAAATGCAGGTTAGTTTGCGTTACATTAGAAAATGGAGAAAAGGAAGTTCTTTGCACATCGTTAGTTGATAAGAAAAAACATCCATATGAGCAATTTAACGAACTTTATCATTATAGATGGAACATTGAAGAAGGCTATAAAATGTTTAAATCAAGAGCAGAGGTAGAAAGGTTTTCTGGAAAAACAGCTTTAGCTGTTAAACAAGATTTTTATGCTAAAATTTTCATGATGAGTCTCTGCGCTGTCATGGCGTTTCCTGTTGAAGAAAAGGTAATAAAAGAATCAAAAGAAGATAACAATACCAAGCACAATCAAAAAATAAATAGAACAAGCGCGCTAGCTATGTTGCAGAATATCTCAATTGGATTATTTTTGAAATCAATAGTGGATCAAGCCATAATAGCTTTTGATAATATTGTAATCAGAACCGTGGAAATTATTAGATTAGGTCGAAAATTTCCCCGAAAACACCACCAAAAAAGGCAATATCACATGAATTACAAACCTTTATAGCTTAACTAAACGACATTGATAAAGAAATTATAATTTATTGTATTAAGCAACAATATTTCTTCCTTCTAAAAACGGGCAATAGTTTTTAACAGTGCCACTTTTATTAATCGTTTTTTAAAATAAACACTTTTTTAACACTACTTTTTTGCGCTAAAATCTCCTGTCAAATTCAACTTGTTTTAAAAGCCGATATAATAAGAAATAAAACTGGAAGCTTAATAAAAGGTCAACGTATATTCAAAACAATCATTTGTAAACTTTCGAGCTCTAAAAATTAAATCTTTTCTAAAACCCAAATTATATGATCGGTTAAAAGGGAAGGTAAACCGGTATAAGGGGCTTTTCCTTTACGAAGGCCAAAAGCTTTGGGGTAGTTTAAAATTGCTGCCATTGAAAAGTTTAAACCTAAAAAATATTGGCTGTTATAACAATTTCTTTTTTCCAAAAGGCGGAATCCTTTTAGTTCTGAAACAAACTTTTTAGAAGGAAAAACAATATGCTCAGGAAAGTTAATATACCACCAATTTGCTTTTGCTTTTTTATATCCCCAGCTCGATATATCACCAGTAAAAATAATTAATTTTCCATTGGGCTTAAGTTTATCTAAACAATCGTCAATAAATTGAGGCAAATTATACACGTGTTCAACTAAATCAAAAGCAGTAATAATATCAACCTTTGAATCTAATTCTGTAATTGATTTGAAGGCTTTATGTGCTTTGGCTTCTAAAAATGTTCTACTTTGTTCTGAATATTCCACTGCAATTGTTTCTGCACCATGCTTCTTTGCAAAATCAAGAAACTCACCTGTATTGGCGCCTATATCCAAAACAGTAGTCCCCGATTTTACTTGTTTTAAAAAGAATTTCACAACATCCTTTGTTTTTTCCTTTTCAAAAGGTGCGGTTTTCCACCTTTCACCTGATTGGCTTTGAGCATATAATTGATAACTATCTGATTCATTCACACAGTTTTGAGTAAACGAACTTTCACATTGATGGCAACACCAAAGTTCAGGAGTATTCTTTAATTGTATTTGGGTTGTTGAGTAATATAAATTGGCTGAATAGTTCAAAGTATAAACTTTTTCTATTCTATTAGAATTGCACAATGGGCAGTTACTAAAAAACAATGAATTATCAATAGTTTGAGTCATTAGTTATTTAATTTAATTATTTGGTCAAAGCTTTCATTTAATTTTTGCAAGCTATTTTGTTGGTAAAACGCCTTTCTTAATGTTTCGTTTTGCGTTAAATATTTTTCGTAGTTATCATTCAAAAAATGAAGTGCCTTTAAATGTTCTGCTAAATCATTTTCATGGGTAACCTCGCCCAACTTAAATTTTAAAACAGTATCACCTATGTAATATTTGTTTACTGCAATAACCAATTTATCAAAATAAGCAGCTTTTGTAAGCATATTACTTGATGTTAGAAAGTTTTGATAAACAACAAATGCAATATCAAAGGTCCTAAAAATTGAATTGTATGTGGAATCTTGGCTGATATAACCTAAATACAAAAATTTATTTTCCTTGTTACCATTGAAATAACTTTTAATAAGGTTCTTTTGTTCTAAAGTATATTCAGCATAATTTATTTCTCCAGCAAATACATAAAAAAACTTTTTTTCGTCTGTGTTTTTAGCCAACTGTATCATTTCTAAAACACCTTTTCGTTTTTCAAGCCCAATAATTCCAACAATTCTTCTACCTAATGATTTTGCTTTTATGCTTTCGGCTATGCCATTGCTTTTATCAAAATCAGTATTGATTATATCAGGAAAAGAAATAACGTTTTTATTAATTCGATTACCCAATTGATTACAAATAAATGAGTCGAGAAGTGCAACAGACTTACAAGATTTTGTGCTTAAAATATAATCTCTATCAAAAAATGTAGTTTTATGGTTGTGTTTAAAAGTATTTAATCGAATATGGTTTGGTTGAAAATAAAGGCCACTCCAATTGTAAGGAAATATTTTATTAACAAAAAAATGAGGGATATATTTAAAAAGGAAACTATCAAGCCAGGCAAAAAAAACAAAATCAACTTTTATTTTATATGTATTTTCAATATTGACCAATTTCTTTTTTATGTAAAACCAACGATAAAGCGTGCTAAAATATCTATTAATGACCGAAGGCAAAAAAGATGTAAACTCTTTGTTATCAATGTCAGAACTAAAGAAATTATTAGTATATTCAGGTAATGAGCTTCTAACAAAATCATCAATTTCATCGTTTTGAGGTATTAATACACAAACCTTATATCCCTTGTTTAACAAACACGTAACAAACAATTTCATATAAGTTAAGTGGTGTCCTTTAAAATAAGGGTCAACAAGCGCAATAACTTTATTCATTTTTACTTTATTATTAAATCAAACTTATCAGAAAAAAAGTTAACGACTTGTTACTTATTAACCCAGCGGAACCTGCTATTAAAGCTATATTCATACTAATTTCTTTTAACTAAATTCAAATTCTCAAAAATCCCATCAATTTGAAGAAGTCTATTATTAATTTTATAATCCTTGCGCCATTCAAAACCTGTATCAATCATTATAAAACCCAAATCTTCCATCATTTTAAAAAGTTCAGAAGTACTATATTGCCCTTCATAGAACTTATCGAACGACAATTCTAAAATAACATATGATGTGTTTTTCAAAGTGTTTATACCACCTTTAAGCACCTCAAGTTCAAAACCTTGAACATCTATTTTTATAGTATCTGGTTGAGGCAAACCATTGTCTTTAATAAGATCATCTAATCTAAAAATCTCAACTTTTTCTTCTTCCTCCTTGTTTAGCTCAGATGCAAATGCATAATCGCTTTTTACATCTAAAAAAGAAGCGCTAGCTGTACCCCCAATAATATTTCGTACTTCGTTTACATTTCCTAAACCAGCCTTGAATATTTTTTTGCTAGTTTTCCCTAAATTTATAACATTTAATTTATCAACAAATTTCTGTTGTGGTTCAAAAAAAACTATACTTTCTACATTATCAGCACAGTAAGTTAAAGTTTCGCTCCAATCACCTGAATTGGCACCAATATCATAAACAATTTTTGGTTGTGTGTATTTTAGCAAGCTTTGAATAGTTACAAAAGCGTCAATGTGTTTGGCATGTTTATGTATTTTTACAATAAAAATACCCCTTGCCTTACTTACTATAAAATCGTATCCGAAACTTTTAAAAAAATATACTATAAACTTGCCCATTTATTAAATATTATAAAGGTCGAAAGTAATTTATTTCCCAATAAACCCAAAAAAATATTATCAATATTTAAAACTAATTGAACGTGATTTTATTTCAACTTCTAAGCAGCATCAAATCAAAACTAAAAATTGTTTTTTAAAAAAATTTTGAATATAATATATTCTAGGTTATTTGATATTTTGAGATATTTAATGTTTTAAGTATTTAATGATATCAATAAGATTGAGCGGGTTTAGTGCTTTTAAAAACAATGTCCATGACAATTTTGGATTATAAAAAGTTAAGCAAGTAATAACACTAATAATATACGTTAATAATAGCGAATAAGCAGCCCCTTGAGCACCATAAATTGGTATCAGTTTTAAGTTTAAAAACAACGCAATTCCCATTGATAAAAACTGGAAAATTATTAAATATCGTTGTTTATTTTCAGCTACTAGCCACATTCCCCATGCTGTTCCATAAAATATTGGAATTATTGACCAAATATGTATTTTAAATATTTGTGGTGACAAGTAATATTTTTCTTTATACAAAAATGTAATTACAAAATCGCCAAACAAAAAACCACCAGCACAAATAAACAATGCGACCCAAATCATCAATGAATAAAGCTGTGTAAGTCTTTTATGTTGTAATTCTTTATTGTCTCTATTATTAATAATTCCAGGAAAAATAGCTGCGCAAACTGCCATGGGAATAAAAAACGATGCTTCGCTAATTCTTGTTGCCGCTGCATAATTACCTAATGTATTTAAATCTAAAAACCTTTTTATTAAAATTTGATCCATTTTTTGGTAAACCATCATTACAAATCCCGAAACAATGATTGGCCATGAATGGCCTAATAATATTTTTGCTTCCAACCATGAAAAAGTCCATTTATTTATTTGTTGACCGCTTTTTTTATAAAACCAAAACTGATTAATTAAAGTAAGAGCCGCCTCCAAAACTACCATTGAAGCAAAATATTCAACTGGTTTGTTAAAATAAATTAAGAGCAGCTTTACAATTGACGAAAGCACCAAAGTAATTACTTGGTTAATGGCAGTGTATTTTCCTAAAACTTGTGATTGAAAATAAAAATCAACTACCGTAAAAGCTTGCAATACAACCGATAAACTTACTAAAAAAACAATATACGTATTTTGTGCATCATCTCGAATTGATGAATAAAAAGTAGCAACCGCAACTACGGCAATTGCTCCTATTAAACGCAAATAGAAACTTGTTCCTAGAATTTCATTTTTGTTTTCATTCCTAGTTATTAATTCTCTTACAATGATACTATCCATTCCTAATGAAGAAAAAATGGTAAAAATGGCAACCACACTTAATGCATAACTAATCATTCCAAATTGCTCAGGACCTAAATACCTAGCTACTAAAATGCCAACTAAAATGCCAGAAATTATTCTTGCTAATTTTTCAATTAAAATCCATGAAGTATTTACAATATATTTTTTTGATGCTTTTAATTCTGCCATTGGTTTTTGAATTGTTTTTTAGAAACTTAAGAAAATAATTTTTTGCAAAAAATTAGCCAAATACGTGCCAAAGTTTAAATTATCTTTATTTTGTAAAAAAATTTAACCCTATTTGACTTCAAAAGAATCTCTTTTAAAACCATTAAACAAGCTTTTTCCAGATTATAAATTTGAAACAGCTTTTTTAAAACACAAAATTTTTATTGCCGTAAACAATAAAAAACTTTTTTTTGATGTGAATGATTGGCTTCATAAAAACGATATTGTATTGAGTATAATTGCTTCGATTTTAGGACAAAACAAAACTATTTTTGCTCGAAATTGCCAAGTAAAAAAAGTAGATAAAGCCATTGCTGAGTCCTTTTTAAACGAAAACCATTTACTAGGTTATTTAAATGCTTATTATAAATATGCTTTGTTTTTTGATAATGAAATAATAGCCTTAGCCACCTTTAGCAAAGGTCGCAAAATGAACCGATTAAGTTCAGAAAAGCGTGGTTTTGAATTGATTAGTTTTTGTTGCAAAAAACATATTTCGGTTACTGGCGGATTAAGCAAATTGTTAAAAGCATTTGTAACTGATTTGCAACCGGGCGATATTATGACTTATGTAGATAAAGATTGGAGCGAAGGCAAGGCTTATTTAAAAATTGGCTTTAAACTGCATAGCGAAACTCCTCCTCAAAGCTTTTTATTTAACACCAAAACATTCACCAAACACAAAATCAGTAACGACTTTGAATTGGAAAACATACAGGATAAAGATACCATTTTAGTTAAAAACAGTGGGAATTTAAAATTAGTTTACACCCTTTAAATGAAGTTATATTTAGATTTTATTACACTATGGCAAAAAATGGGTAAAATTATATAAACAAAAATATGGCTTAACCAATTGGCTTAATTACATTCGCACTCATTATTTTAGTAAAATTTATATAGAAAAATGGCAAACATAGAACAACTTCAAGCTATTTCAAGTCAAATGCGCAGAGACGTATTAAGAATGGTACACGCAGTAAAATCGGGTCATCCAGGTGGTTCGTTAGGCTGTGCTGATTTTCTTGCGGCTATGTATTTTCATATTATGAAACACAATCCATCGTTTGATATGGATGCTAAAAACGAAGATGTTTTCTTTTTGTCGAACGGACATATTTCACCAGTTTTTTACAGTGCATTAGCTCGTTCAGGTTATTTTGAAGTAAGTGAACTAAGCACTTTTAGAAAATTGAACAGTCGTTTACAAGGACACCCTGCCACAGAAGAACATTTACCAGGAATTAGAATAGCTAGCGGTTCATTAGGTCAAGGAGTTTCGGTAGCAGCAGGAGCTGCATTAGCCAAAAAACTAAATGGTGATAAAAATTTAGTTTATGTGTTAATGGGCGATGGCGAAATTCAAGAAGGGCAAAATTGGGAAGCTTTTATGTTTGCTACACACCATAAAATTGATAATTTAATTGTTACCATTGATTTTAACGGTCAGCAAATAGATGGAAGTACTCAAAAAGTTATGGGAATTGGTGCTGATATTGAAGACAAAATGAAAGCTTTTGGCTGGAAAGTTTTACACATGGATGGACATAATTTTGAAAGTATTTTAGCCACCATGGAAGAAGCTAAAAACGCTACAGGAAAAGGCCAACCAATTTTTATAATGATGAAAACAGAAATGGGCTATCCGGTAGATTTTATGATGGGAAGTCACAAATGGCATGGTGTATCGCCAAACGATGCAGAACTAGCCAATGCTTTAAGCCAATTGCCAGAAACACTAGGCGATTACTAATACTTAAAAGAAAAACTAAACGTTATTAATAAAAAACAACCTTGACAAATAATTTAAAAAATATTTGGAATAAAAAATGGCTACTTATTTTGGTAGCTGTTTTTTTATTAAATGGTTTACAAACTAGTTTTGTAAATGCCCAGCAAATTTACCGTCCTGCCAAAACTCGGATTTTATTTTTATTGGATGCAAGTGGAAGTATGTTTGCCCGCATGGAGCGCGACACCAGGATTAATGTGGCTAAAAAACTACTTTCAAATATTGTAGATAGTTTGCAAGGCGCTGCAAATGTGGAACTTGCACTCAGGGTTTATGGACATACATCGCCACCAGCTAAGCGAGATTGCCGAGATACTAGGTTAGAAGTTCCGTTTAGAAAAAACAACCACGATGATATAAAAAAACGCATTCAATCTATTTCGCCAAAAGGAACTACGTTAATTGCCTATTCTTTACAACAAGCCGCATACGATTTTCCATTAGAACCAAATACCAGAAATGTTATCATTTTAATTACCGATGGAATTGAAGAGTGTCAGGGCGACCCGTGCGCTATTTCAGAAGCATTGCAAAGCAAAGGAGTAGTTTTAAAACCATTTATTATTGGATTGGGAGGCACTGCAGATTTTCAAAAAGCTTTTGAATGCGTAGGCCGATATTATGATGCCAATACAGAACAACAATTTAACGATGTGTTAAACATGGTTGTTTCTCAAGCACTTAACAACACTACCGCTCAAGTTAATTTATTAGATATTTACAGCCGAGCTACCGAAACCAATGTAAACATGACTTTTTACGAAACAGAAAGAGGGACTATGTTGTACAATTACATGCACACCATAAATGAACGCGGAAATCCTGACACTATTTTATTAGATCCATTATATAAATATAAAATGGTGGTTCATACCATTCCACCAATAGTAAGAGACAATATAGTAGTAACAGCAGGCAAACACACCGTTATTGGAGTAGATGCACCTCAGGGCGAATTATTAGTTAAAATTGATGGTTTAACCAATTACGATAACCTGAAGTTTATTGTTCGCCCAAGTAATCAAAACAAAACCTTACATGTTCAAAATGCCAATCAAAAAGAAAAATACCTTGTAGGCAAATACGACTTGGAAGTATTAACCTTGCCAAGGATGTTTTTTAAAGATGCCTCTGTTGACCAAAATATGGTTACTACCATCCAAATTCCACAGCCAGGAAAATTAAATATTACTTACCCAATACAAACTTTTTATGCCGATATATATCAAGTAATAAGGGGAGAATTGGTGTGGGTACATAAACTTCCTGTTGACCAAAATAGGCATGTGGTAATTATTCAACCCGGTGACTATAGGCTAATTTACCGAGGAAAAGGCGCCACCAGAAGTAACAATACTTTTATACGCGAATTTAAAATTACATCGAGCCAAGCAACAAACATTACATTAAATTAACAATTAAGTACTAAATTTGGCACAATTTTTATAATAAGCCTAACAAATTTTAGAAAAACAAAATGAAAAAAACAATTAAATCACTATTCGTTGCAGGTTTTGCAATTGCTTTAACCGTTACATCTTGTAAAAAAGACGAAACAACTACAACAACCCCTACCGGTACAAGCCCAACAGTTTCAATAACTGACAGCACAGGCACTAACAAAGTTGACACCAACAACTTTTTTGTGTTTTCTTACATGAAAATTGCTGTTACTCCTGCTTCAGGCACTACCATTGATTCAATGAAACTAGAAATTGCAATTGATGGACAAACACTTGGTAACTCACCTTTTAGCGCAACAGATTCTTCACAAAAGAAAGGATTTACAGAATCAATTAATGTGGCAGAAATAATTAACTTAATAGGGGAAACTGTAACTTCAAAAATTACTTTTACAGCTACTGCTAAAGATAATAAAGGTTTAACTGGCACATCAACAATTACTTACAATATTGTGAATGACAAAGCAGTAATTGTGTCAAAAGAAATTGAATTAGGTGCTCAAACCAATACCGCTATTCCTTACAAATTTTTAGGTATAACAAATAGTTTTGCAACTTATACTTCAGGTGAAACAGGTACTGCTAGATTAAACTCTGGTAATATTGATTTTGTTTACTATTATGGAGATGGAGATAAAAATGCATTTGCAGCTCCAAATAATATGGATGGTGCAAAAATAGTTTGGAATGCAGAGATTAACACTTGGGCTCGTCAAAATGCTACCAAATTTAAAACCACATCGGTTACTGCTACTCAATTCGACAATATTGCTAGCACTACCAAAGTTGATGATTTATTTGCATCTGAAACATTTACAACTGGCACAACCGAAAAAGTAACTTCTATTGCTGTAGGAAATGTTTACGCTTTCCAAACTGCTAGCGGAGTAAAAGGTTTAGCTAAATTTACTGCTATTTCAGCTGATAAAACTGGTTCAACTAAAGTAATATTAATTATCCAAAACTAATTTTAGTAAAACTAAATAATTGAAAAGGTCGCCCAAAAGGCGGCCTTTTTGTTTTAATTGTGAATAATAATATCAATAAAATAGGTTTGTTTTAGCATTTCATTGATTATTTTGCGAAGCAATAAAAAAACTTAAAATCAATAACTCTGCAAATGAAAACATTTGAAATTCAAAACATTAAAGATACAAGAAGTGGATTTGGCGAAGGATTACACGAATTGGGAAAACAAAACGGACGTGTAGTTGCGCTTTGTGCCGATTTAATTGGTTCTTTAAAAATGGATGCTTTTATTAAAGATTATCCTAATCGTTTTTTTCAAGTAGGGATTGCCGAAGCAAATATGATGGGCGTAGCGGCTGGTTTAACTATTGGTGGCCACATTCCATTTACCGGCACTTTTGCTAATTTTTCTACAGGTAGAGTTTACGATCAAATTCGCCAATCTATTGCCTATTCAAATAAAAATGTAAAAATTTGTGCTTCTCACGCTGGTTTAACACTAGGCGAAGATGGAGCCACGCACCAAATTTTAGAAGATATTGGTTTAATGAAAATGCTACCAAATATGGTAGTTATCAATCCTTGCGATTTTAACCAAACCAAAGCAGCTACTATAGCAATTGCT